>JBCCTP010000072.1:0-13127 GCA_039198505.1 Actinomycetota bacterium
CCCCCCCCCCCCCCCCCCCCCCCCCCCCCCCCCCACCGCCCACGTGGGGTCCACGGCACCGATCGGCGGTGCACGAACCCCAGGAGGGATGTCATGACCGGAGTGATCGTCGGAGTGGACGACAGCGACACCGCACGCGAGGCGGCACGTCGGGGAGCGGTGCTCGCGGAGGCACTCGGCGAGGAGCTGCACCTCGTGATGGCGCTCGCGCCGGAGCGCAACGTCACCATCGAGGCCGGCGGCGAACGGTACGTGCACGATCACGTGTCACATGCGGCCGAGCGGCTGCACGGTCTGCGCGTCGAGATCGGTGCGCCGAACGCGACGACTTCGATCGGAGGGAAGGACCCGGCCAAGGTCCTCACCAATGAGGCCGAGAGGCTCGACGCCTCCATGATCGTCGTCGGGAATCGCCGCGTGAGCGGCGTGGGTCGGGTGCTCGGCTCGATCGCGACCGAGGTGATCCGGACGGCGCCGTGCGACGTGATGGTCGTCGACACGCGATCGGCCCGTCTCGCCGGCGGTTCGAGCGGCGACGCGTCGGCGGAGTCGACCGGAGAGGTCGGTCTGGCGACGAGTCCGCTGTTCGCGGGGTGCACGCCACGGGAGCGTCGGCGGATCGACGAGCTCACGACGACGGTCCAGGTCGGTGCCGGCCGTCGACTGACCAGCGAGGGGCGCCCGGGGCGCGAGTTCGGCGTCATCGTGTCGGGGTCCGCGACGGTGACGGTCGACGGCGAGGTCGTGGCGACGCTCGGTCCGGGTGACCACTACGGCGAGATGGCGCTGCTCGCCGCGGTGGGGGCTCCCGTGTCGCAGTCGGCGACGATCGTGACCGACGTCGCGGCAACGGTCGCGGTGATGTCGGTCCAGGAGTTCGAGACGCTGACCGCCGACCAGCCGGAGATCGCCGAGCGCCTGCGGGAGACCGCGGCTGCTCGGGCGTGACGCGTCAGGCGCCCATCGCGTGGTAGCCGCCGTCGACGTGGACGATCTCGCCCGTCGTCGCCGGGAACCAGTCGCTCAGCAACGCAATACACGCCCGGGCGACGGGTTCGGAGTCGGTGACGTCCCACCCGAGGGGGGCGCGGTCGTCCCAGGTGTCCTCGAACAGTGCGAAGCCGGGGATCGACTTCGCCGCCATCGTCTTGATCGGCCCGGCGGCGACGAGGTTGGAGCGGATGCCGTGCGGTCCGAGCTCCTTGGCGAGATAGCGCGACACCGACTGGAGCGCCGACTTGGCCACACCCATCCAGTTGTACGCCGGCCACGCCTGACGGTTGTCGAAGTCGAGACCCACGAAGGACCCACCGATCCCGTTCGGCGGGGTCATGAGCGGGACGAAGGCGTCGGCGAGGCCCTTCAGCGAGTAGGCCGAGATCTGCATCGCGACGGCCACGTCGTCCCACTGGGCCGCCATGAAGTCGTCGCCGAGGCACACCTCGGGGGCGAAGCCGATCGCGTGGAGGACGCCGTCGACCCGTCCCCACTTCTCGGCCAACGCGTCCCGCACGGCGGGCCCGTGCTCGGGAACGGTGACGTCGAGTTCGAACACGTCGATCGCTCGGTCGTCGGGAGTCGTCAGCTTGCGCGCGGTCCGCTCGGTGAGCTTCAGCGCGCGACCTGCACCGGTGAGCACGATGTCGGCGCCCTCGTCGAGTGCGATCTGCGCCACGCCGTACGCGAGGGACGCGTCGGTGAGGACGCCCGTGATCACGAGGTTCTTGCCGTCGAGGAGGCCCATGGCGCGCCACGGTAGCCACCTGTGTCCGACGGAATCGGATGTGCCACGCTGTCCCGGTGAGCGACGACGAGGCCGGGACCGAGAGCGGGAACGAACCGTCCGAGGCCGTCGACGCCGACGCCGGGGCCGTCCACGTCGACCCGTCGCGACCCACCATCGGGATCCTCGGCGGCACCGGGCCCGCCGGTCGCGGCCTGGCGGCACGTCTCGCCAGCATCGGCTACCGATCGGTCATCGGGTCGCGCTCGAAGTACCGGGCGATGGAGATCCGAGACGGCCTGCTCGAGAAGTGGCCGGACCTCGAGCCGCTGCTCGGCTACGGCGACAACGCCGGCGCGGCTGCCTGCGACATCGTCGTGATCGCCACCCCGTGGGACGGCGCCGCGTCGACGGCTCAGGAGAACCTCGATCTCATCCGCGGCAAGATCGTGGTGTCGATGGCCAACGCACTCGTGCGGGTCAACAAGGAGTTCCAGCCGCTCGTGCCGCCACGCGGCAGCGTCGCCGCCCATGTCCAGGCGGCGGTTCCCGAGTGCAAGGTCGTGGCGGCGTTCCACCACCTCCCCGCGACCGAGCTCGGCCACATCGACGAACCGATCGACTCCGAGGTGCTCATCTGCGGTGACGACGCCGAGGCCGTCGACGCCATCAAGACCATCGTCGACGAGATCCCGGGATGTCGACCGCTCGACGCCGGTGAGCTGTCCAACGCCACCGCGATCGAGGCGTTCACGGCAGTGCTCCTGCAGCTCAACGTGCGCTACAAGACCCGGGTGGCACCGAAGCTGACCGGAATCAAGTCGCTCGACTGAGCGTTCGCGTCGTCGATGAACCCCTCGTACCTCGATCGCCCGCGGCTGCGCCTGTTCGACACGGCGCGCGGCGAGGTGGTCCCGTTCGAACCCGACGAGACCGTGCTGATGTACGTCTGCGGGATCACGCCGTACGACTCGACGCACCTCGGTCACGCGTCGACCTTCCTCGCCTACGACGTGTTGCAGCGGCATCTCATCGACAAGGGCCACACGGTGCGCTGTGTGCGCAACGTGACCGACATCGACGATCCGCTCTTCGCGAAGGCTCGCGAGCTCGGTGTGCACTACCTCGATCTCGCGGCGGGGGAGGAGGCGCGCTTCGAGCGCGACATGGAGGCGCTCAACGCGTTGCCGATGGCCTCGACTCCTCGTGCCAGCTCGGCCATTCCCGACATCCGCGGATTCATCGGCATGGTGATCGATCGCGGGTACGCCTACGAAGCCGGTGGGTCGGTGTACTTCGACGTGTCGAAGTTCGACTCGTTCGGTGCGATGAGCAACTACTCCGAGGACCAGATGCTCGCCTTCGCCGCCCAGCGCGGAGGCGACAACGAGGACCCGCACAAGCGCAACCCGCTCGACTTCGTCCTTTGGCAGCCCTCGGCGGTCGACGAGCCGTCGTGGGACACGCTGTGGGGTCCGGGTCGGCCCGGCTGGCACATCGAGTGTTCGGCGATGGCACTGCGCGAACTCGGGACCACCATCGACCTGCACGGCGGCGGCGCCGATCTGATCTTCCCCCACCACGAGTCGGAGCGTGCACAGTCGATGGCCGCCACCGGCGAGCCGTTCGTCCGCCACTGGATGCACGCCGCTCTGATCTCGATGGACGGCGAGAAGATGTCGAAGAGCTTGGGGAACCTCGTCTTCGTTTCCGATCTCCGAGAGGTCTGGGATCCCCGGGTGATCCGCATGGGGATCATCGAGCACCACTACCGCGTCGAGTGGGAGTGGGACGACGGTCTCATGCAGCGGAGCCAGGACCGGTTCGACCGGTGGACGGCCGCGGCGGCGGCCTCGGATCTCGTCGACGGCGCCGAACTGCTCGACGAGGTGCGCACACGACTCGACGACGACCTCGACACACCCGGCGCGTTCGCGGCGATCGATGCCGGTGCGGCCGCCGGGGTCGATGTCGGTCCGTCGGCGTCGCTCCTCGGCGTCGAGTTGTGACGATCGGCTCACGGAGAGCGGTTCATTCACATGCCGTTCACGCTCCTGCGGTGAATTCGTGATCTGAATCACATATTGTGTGGGTGTGACATTCACGAACGGCATTGCATTCGATGCGTAGTTGATGTTCGGTCGCGTCGAACGATCGCAGCGCCGTCTCCAGAAGCTCACGCACCCGGTGGCGACCCGCCTGTGGGACATCGAGACCGTCGGCTTCGATCGGATCCCCGCCGACGGGCCTGCGATCCTCTGCCCCAACCACATCAGTTTCCTCGACTCGGCGTTCCTGATGCTCACGACCGAGCGGACGATCGGCTTCCTCGGCAAGGCCGAGTACATGGACTCGTGGAAGACCAAGCACTTCTTCCCGGCGATGGGGATGATCCCCGTCGACCGTTCGGGTGGCAAGAACAGCATGGACGCACTGCGGGCCGCACTCGACGTTCTCGAGTCCGGCGGGCTGATGGGGATCTTCCCCGAGGGGACGCGGAGCCGGACCGGCCACCTCTACAAGGGCCGCACCGGCGCCGCCCGACTCGCGCTCAGCGTCGGCTGTCCCGTGGTGCCCGTCGGGATCACCGGCACCGATCGGATCCAACCTCCCGACGCTCCGATGCCGTCGCTGCGCGGCTCCGCGCGCATCAAGATCGGTCAGCCGGTCGACCCGGCCCGGTTCGTCGACCTCCCCGGTCCGAAGGCGGCGCGTGCCGTCACCGACGAGGTGATGTACGAGATCCGTGAGTTGACGGGCCAGGAGTACCGCAACCACTACGCCGGTGAGGCGCCGGTCGAGCAGCGACCGCAGTCGGTGCCCGTGCCTCCGCTCCGTCAGACCGCGGGTCGTGTCGCGGACACCGTCGCCGTCGATCGTCGTCAGCTCGTCGGCGTCGGCTGATCGGCGCGGTCGCCCGGCCGGAAACGGGTCCGGCCTGCGCACGTCGTGCGCTCGTATCCTGGCCGCATGGCGAACATCACGGTCACTCTTCCCGACGGATCGGAGCGCGAGCTCCCCGCCGGGTCGACGACGTTGGATCTCGCCGCGTCGATCGGATCGGGCCTCAAGAAGGCGGCGGTTGCGGCCACCGTCAACGGCACCGACGTCGACCTCACCCGCGAACTCGCCGACGGCGACGAGGTGGCCGTCATCACGTCCAACACCGACGAGGGCCGCCACGTGCTCCGGCACTCGACCGCGCACGTGCTTGCGCAGGCGGTGACCCGCCTGTATCCCGGCGCCAAGTTCTCGATCGGCCCGGCGATCGAGAACGGCTTCTACTACGACTTCGACCTGCCCGACGGGCAGACGTTCTCCGACGACGATCTGGTGCGGATCGAGGCCGAGATGAAGCAGATCGTGAAGGAGAACCAGCCGTTCGTCCGCTCGGAACACTCGATGTTCGAGGCGAAGGCGATCTTCGCCGACCAGCCGTACAAGATCGAGATCATCCAGCGGGTCGAGTCCGCGGCGGGCGACAGCCTCGACGCCGGTGAGGTGTCCGGCGACGGGACCATCTCGGCGTACCGCAACACCGACGACTTCATCGACATGTGCGTCGGTCCGCACGTGCCGACCACCGGGCGACTCCAGCACTTCAAGCTGCAGAAGGTGGCGGGCGCCCACTGGCGGGGCAACGAAGACGGGATCATGCTCCAACGCCTGTACGGCACCGCCTGGGAGTCGAAGCAGGCGCTCGCCGAACATCTCCACCAGCTCGAGGAGGCCGCCAAGCGCGACCACCGCAAGCTGGCGACCGAACTCGACCTGCTGTCGTTCCCGTCCGAGCTGGGTGGCGGTCTCGCCGTCTGGCACCCGAAGGGCTCCATCATCCGCAAGCTCATGGAGGACTACTCGCGACTCCGCCACGAGCAGGGCGGATACGAGTTCGTGTACACGCCGCACCTGGCGAAGTCGAACGTGTTCGAGACCTCGGGCCACCTCGGCTGGTACGAGGACGGCATGTACCCGCCGATGGAGATGGACAACGGCACGTACTACATGAAGCCGATGAACTGCCCGATCCACTGCCTGATCTTCAAGAGTCGGCAGCGGTCGTACCGGGAGCTGCCGCTCCGGCTGTTCGAGCTCGGCAACGTGTATCGGTACGAGCGGGCGGGCACGTTGCACGGGCTGCTGCGGATCCGCGGCTTCACCCAGGACGACAGCCACATCTTCGTCACCAAGGACCAGCTCGCCGACGAGATCGCCGGTCTCCTCGACTTCGTGCTGTCCGTGCTGCGGGCGTTCGGGTTCGACGAGTTCACCTTCAACCTGTCGACCAAGGATCCCGACAAGTACGTCGGGTCCGACGAGATCTGGGAGGAGGCCACCGAGGCGCTGCGCGAGGCGCTCGATCGGCACGGGCTCGAGTACTCGGTCAAGGACGGCGACGCCGCCTTCTACGGGCCGAAGATCGACATCGACGTCCGCGATGCCATCGGCCGGTCGTGGCAGCTGTCGACCATCCAGGCCGACTTCAACCTGCCGGAGCGGTTCGAACTCGAGTACGTCGGCGCCGACAACGAGCGGCACCGGCCGATCATGTTGCACCGGGCGCTGTTCGGGTCGATCGAGCGCTTCTTCGGCGTGCTCGTCGAGCACTACGCCGGCGCGTTCCCGACCTGGTTGGCGCCGACGCAGGTGCGCGTGCTGCCCGTCGCCGAGGCGCACGAGGAGCACGCCGCCAAAGTCGCGGCGCGGATCGAGGACGCCGGCGCTCGCGTCGACGTGGTCAACGCCGACGTCGGACTCGGCAAGAGGATCCGCACCGGCAAGACCGAGAAGACCCCGTACCTCCTCGTCGTCGGTGACGACGACGTCGCGGCCGACACCGTCGGCGTCAATCCGAGGACCGACCTCGTGCCCGACGGGGGTCCCGACGTCGAACGCGACGTGCCCCTGGCCACGTTCATCGAGCGATTCCGCAGCGAGGTCGAACAGGCCGAAGCTGCTGCGCTCACGGCCTGAGTCGGAGCGATCCCGTGCTCGAACGCCTCTGGTCGGGGTGGCGCGCCTCGTACGTGACGTCGGCCTTGCCCGCGGCCGACGATGCCATCGGCGAGGACGGCAGCGTGTTCACGCAGATCCTGCGATCCGGGCTGTCCGACGAGGACATGCTGATCCTCCACCGCGGCGAGTTGGTCTTCGCGATCCTCAACCGGTTCCCGTACACGACCGGTCATCTGATGGTGATCCCGTACCGGGAGGTCGCCGATCTGGCCGATCTCACCGCCGACGAGACCACCGCGCTGTGGTCGACGGTGAGCACAGCGGTCGAGACCGTCCGATCGGCCTACTCGCCCGACGGGCTCAACGTCGGTCTCAACCTCGGCCGCCCCGCGGGCGGTTCGGTCCCGACGCACCTGCACGTCCACGTGGTGCCCCGGTGGACGGGCGACAGCAACTTCATGTCGTCCATCGCCAACACCCAGACGATCCCCGAAGCGCTCACCGCCAGCGCAGCCCGCCTCCGCTCCGCCTGGCCCGACTGACGACACTGTGGGTCAGGAACACAGTGTCGCTCGTAGGCTGAGGACGTCATGAGTGAGGTCGACGAGATCCGCGACGAGCTGCCCGACGACCTCGATCCGTCGGGTTTCGTCGGGGCCTACATGTTCCCCGACAACAGTCGGCGGCGGTGGCCCGGCACGATCTACCTCGTGCTCGCCGTCGTGTGCGTCGTGGTGTACGCCGTCGTCGACGAACCATGGGTCAACGCCGGGTGGTTGGTCGGAGCCGGCATCCTCGCCGTCGCCGCGGTGATGTCCATCACCTCGGGGTGGCGGATGAGCATCGACGAGAAGGACGCCCTCGTCGCCGCCCAGCAGGCGGTCGGCTTTCCGGTCGGGCACGCATCTGCCCAGCAGGTGTGGCGCGGGCTCCGGTCCCGTCCCACGTGGCGCGTCCTGTGCTACTCGATCGAGGAGCCGCCGGAACAGCGCGGCCTCGTGCTGGTCGATGCGATCGACGGACGAGTGGTCGAGCACCTCGTCGAGGACAACCCCGAGTCCTTCTCGGACCCCGACTCGGGCCCGAGATAGGGTCGCGCTCATGTTCGACGGCAAGTTCCGCAAGCCGGTCGACGCTGCGGTCAAGCCGGTCGGTCGTGCCCTCGAGAGGAACCGCTGGCTCACCCCCGATCACCTCACGGTGGTCGGACTGCTCGTCGGCGTCGGTGCGGCCGTGGCCATCGGGGCCGGCAATCTGCGCCTCGGGCTCGTCCTCGTCATCCTCGCGGCGCTGCCCGATCTGCTCGACGGTGCGCTCGCCAAGGCCTCCGGTGCGGCGAGCCAGCGCGGCGCCTTCTTCGACTCCACCGTCGACCGCGTCACCGACTCGTTCCTGCTCGGCGGCATCGCCTGGTACTTCGCCACCGACGACCAGTTCTCGGGCCAGCTCGCGATGCTGCCGTTCGCCATCGCCGCCGTGTCGTCGCTCATCAGCTACCAGCGGGCGAAGGCCGAGTCGCTGGGGCTCGACGCCAAGGGTGGGATCATGGAGCGAGCCGAGCGGATCATCGCGATCTGCATCGGCCTGCTGTTCGAGGTGCTGCTGATCCCGATCCTGTGGATCATGTTGGCGCTCACCATCGTCACGGCCGTGCAGCGGTTCGTGAAGATCTGGCGCCAGGCGGCTGTCGCGCCGGTCACGCAGGAGCGGATCGAGATGCGGCGGTCCCGTCGGCAAAGTCGGCGCGTGGCGCGGATCGAGCGTCGTCGCACCCGGATTCCCCGCCGGAACGGCTGATCGACCACCTCCGCCATGGCCGACCGGTCCGACGCGTCCGACGATCGGGCCGAACCGCGGCGGTCGGGTCGTCGCGGGTTCCCCGGATTCCCGGGCTTCGGACCCGGACTCGGGCGCCTGCCGACCGACGCACGGGAATTGACCGACGCGCTCACGGTCGGCACGTACCGGCTCGGTGCGCTGGCGGCACGACTCACCCCGACGGCGCTCGCCGCCGGTCTCGCGACACCGCTCGGTGCGGGGGCGAGTTTCGCCAGTCCCGAGCGGCGTCAGATGATCGAGCGTCAGCTGCGGCGCGTCGACCCGACGCTCGGCGGCCTCCGCCTCCGTCGCGCCGGTCAGCAGGCGTTCGACTTCTACGCCCGGTACTGGATCGAGAGCTTCCAGCTGCCCCACCTGTCGCGTCGCGCCGTCGAGCGCGGCTGGCGCACGGAGGGATACGACCAGATCGTGGCAGCGCTCGAGGAGGGGACCGGGTGCATCCTGGCGCTGCCGCACCTGGGCGGCTGGGAGTGGGCCGGACGCTGGATCGCCGATCGGGGCCATCCGATCACCGTGGTCGTCGAGAAGGTCGATCCGCCCGAACTGTTCGACTGGTTCGTCGACCTGCGGTCCGATCTCGGGATGAACGTCGTGTCGCTCGGGCCCGATGCCGGATCGCAGGTGCTCCAGGCGATCAAGCGCAACGAGATCGTCTGCCTCCTGAGCGATCGCGACATCCAGCGCAACGGGCCGACGGTCGAGTTCTTCGGCGAAGAGACCACGTTGCCGGCCGGAGTCGCCACCATGGCGTTGCGACTCGGCGTTCCGGTCTTCCCGACGGCGGTGTACTTCACCGACCGCATCGACGGGCACTTCGGGTGGGTGCGCCCGAAGCTGGAGGTCGAACGGACCGATGCCCGACTCCGTGAGGACATCCGACGCGTCACGCAGGATCTCGCTCGCGAGCTCGAGATCCTGATTCGACGAGCTCCGTCGCAGTGGCACATGTTCCAGCCGAACTGGCCGTCCGACCCGGGCTACGAGACGTGAGCGCTGCACCGCCTGGGGTCGACGGAATGTTGCGGGTCGGGATGATCTGTCCGTACAGCCTCACGATCCCCGGTGGAGTCCAGATGCAGGTGCTCGGGCTCGCACGCCAGCTGCGCCGCCGGGGTCACGAGGTGCGGGTGCTCGGCCCGTGTGACGGACCGCCACCGGAGCCGTTCGTGACCCCGCTCGGCAACTCGCTGCCGACCACGGCGAACGGCTCGGTTGCGCCGATCGCGCCCGATCCGCCCGCCACTCTGCGGACCATCCGGGCGATCGATGACGGCGGCTTCGATCTGCTGCACCTCCACGAGCCGCTCGCACCGGGCCCCACGCTCACGGCAGCGATGCTCCATCGACTGCCCACGGTGGGCACGTTCCACGCCGCGGGGAAGTCGGCGAGCTACGCATCGATGCGGTGGGCGCTCGCCCGGCTGATCAATCGGATCGACGTCAAGGTGGTCGTCAGCAAGGACGCCCAGAAGCTCGTCCACGGCTACCTCGGTGGCGAGTTCACCATGCTCTTCAACGGGATCGAGGTCGCACACATCCGCGGGACCGAGCCGTACGAGCGACATCCCGATCGCGCTGCAGGCGGCCCGCCGGTCGTGTTCTTCTGCGGGCGCCACGAAGAGCGCAAGGGTCTGCGGGTCCTCATCGAGGCCGTCCGACGGATGTCCGGTGACGTCGAGGTCTGGATCGCGTCCGACGGCCCCGACACGGCGGAACTCGAAGCGGTCACCGACGGCGACGATCGCTTCCGATGGCTGGGCCGCATCAGTGATCACGAGAAGTTCGCCCGGCTCCGTGCGGCCGACGTGTTCTGCGCGCCCTCGCTGGGCGGCGAATCGTTCGGCGTGGTCCTCCTCGAGGCCATGGCGGCCGAGACGACGGTGGTCGCCAGCTCGATCGACGGCTACCGCAACGTGGCGACACACGACGTCGACGCGCTCCTTCCCGAGCCGGGTGATCCCGATGCGCTCGCCACAGCGCTCGAACGCGCCTTTCACGACCACCACCTCACGGCGAGACTGCGCAGCGCCGGCGGCGATCGAGCCGAGGACTTCGCGATGACCGCGCTCGCGGACCGGTACCTCGAGCTGTATCGCCAGGTCGTGTCGTCACGCTTCTCCCGCCGGTGACCGTGGACGTCGGCGACCTCCATCGGCTGGCGGGTCCGGCCCGACGCGGAACGACCACACCTACACTGGTCCGATGGCCGTTCTGATCATCCTGATCGTTCTCGTCGTCGTGCTCGCACTCGTCGGGATCGTCCTGTACAACGGCCTGGTCCGGTCGAAGAACCAGGTCGAGAACGCCTGGTCTCAGATCGACGTGCAGCTCAAGCGGCGGCTCGACCTCGTCCCCAACCTCGTCGAAACGGTCAAGGGGTACGCCGAGCACGAGCGTGCGACGCTCGAAGCGGTCATCCAGGCCCGCAACGCAGCGATCGCCGCTCCCGACACGCCGGCCGATCAGGCACAGGCCGACAACATGCTCACCGGAGCGCTCCGCCAGATCTTCGCCCTCGGCGAGGCGTACCCCGACCTGAAGGCCAACCAGAACTTCCTCGCGCTGCAGGAGGAACTGACCGCCACCGAAGGCCGTGTCGCCTACGCGCGGCAGTTCTACAACGACAGCGTTCTCACGTACAACACCAAGATCGAAGCGGTCCCGACCAACGTCGTGGCCAACATGCTCAACTACTCGAAGCGCGAGTATTTCGAAGCCGACGAGGCCGCCCGCGAGGCGCCCGACGTCAGTTTCTGACACGCTCCGACTCCGTCGAGTCCTCACCCCTCCACAGCTGAATGTTCGAACTCATCCGCGCCAACAAACGCCGCAGCGTCTTCCTCGTCGTCGGTTTCATGCTCGTGGTCGTGCTCGTCGGTGCAGCTATCGGCGCGCTGGTCGGCAACGGTCCGGTGTTCACGCTGGTCGCGCTGGTGTTCTCCGCGATCATCGCGTTCGGGTCGTACTGGAAGGCCGACAAGATCGCCCTCAGCGTCAGTCGAGCCCGTCCGGCCGACCCGCAGCAGTACGCCCGCCTCCACAACCTCGTCGAGGGCCTCTGCATCGCCGGCGGTCTCCCGAAGCCCGGCGTCTACGTCATCGACGACCCGGCGCCCAACGCATTCGCCACCGGCCGCAACCCCGACCACGCGGCCATCGCGGTGACCACCGGGTTGCTCGAGAAGATGAACCGCGTCGAGCTCGAGGGCGTCGTCGCTCACGAACTGTCCCACATCCGCAACTACGACATCCTCGTGATGACGCTGGCGGTCACCATGGTCGGAGCGGTGGCGCTGATGACCGATCTCGCCATCCGGATGATGTGGTGGAACGGTGGCCGGGTGCCCCGCCAGGGCGACCACGGCAACAGCAACAACCCACTCGCCATCGTGGGCTTCGTCCTGCTGATCCTCGCTCCGATCATCGCCAAGGCGATGCAGGCCACGATCTCGCGTCAGCGCGAGACCCTCGCCGACGTCTCGGCGTGCCAGTTGACGCGCTACCCGCCGGGTCTCATCTCGGCGCTCGAGAAGCTGAAGGAAGACACCACCGTGACGCATTCGGCGTCCACGGCCACGGCACACTTGTGGATCGAACAGCCGATGAGCGGTGTGGGCGATCGCGGGAAGCTGGCCGGCGTCCACAAGCTCTTCGAGACACACCCCCCGCTCGACGAGCGGATCGCACTCCTGAGAGAACTCTGATGACCCTTGCCCCTGCCCGCGCCGCCGGCGCGGCGGCGGCCCTCGCTCTCGTCGTCGCCGCGTGCGGCGGCGGTGGAGACGACGCCGCCGACACGACCACCACGTCGGAGGAGTCGACGACCACCACGTCGACCACCACCACGTCGACCACCACCACGTCGAGCACCACGACCACGACGACGATCCCCGAGCCCGAGGAGCCGGTCGCCCGCCAGCCGCTCACCGGCGAACCGCTCGACAGCGAGGACGACCTCGAGGAGCGTCCGGCGCTGGCGGTGAAGATCGACAACGCACCGCCCGGCCGGCCGAATCAGAGTGGATTCTCCGAGGCCGACCTCGTGTTCGAGGAGATCGTCGAGGGTGATCTCACCCGGTTCGCAGCCGTGTTCCACACCCAGGACGCCGATCCGATCGGTCCGATCCGCTCGGGGCGAACCCAGGACGTCGACCTGCTCGCCTCGCTCAACGAGCCGTTGTTCGGTTGGAGCGGTGGCAACGCCGGGGTCACGCGCATCATCCGCGAGGCCGAGACACTCACCGACCTCAACTGGCAGAACAACGTGGGCAGCTACTCCCGTGGACCGGGACGCTCGCCGAACAACCTGTACAGCTCGACCGACCGGCTGTACGAACTCACGCCCGAGGATCATCCGGGCGCACCCGCTCAGCAGTTCGGCTACGTGCTGCCCGGTGACGACTTCGGTGGGCAGTCGGTGGTCGAGGTCGACCTCGACATGGCGTCGATCGACGTCCAGTGGACGTGGAACGACGACGACGAGGTGTGGGAGCGCTCGCAGGAGGGCGACGCACACGAGGAGGGTGACGGCGATCGGATCACGTCGGTCAACGTGATCGTGATGGCGGTCGAGTACCGACCGAGCCCTGTCGACGCGACGTCACCCGAG
>JBCCTP010000073.1:0-13104 GCA_039198505.1 Actinomycetota bacterium
CTCGCCGGCCGACCGGGTGACCCGGGCGGTCAGATCGAACGCGAAGCCACCCATCCCCGGCGACGCACCCGACGGAACGGGGCGCATCGGCGGTCGGTAAACGTACCGGCGATCGGGGCGGTGCGGTGAGTGATCACTCGGGTGCGCGTTGAACAGCTCGATCGTCCGATCGTCGAGGGGGAGCACCCCGTGGCGTTCGGCCTCGTCCCACCACAGGGCCACGAGTTGGGCGAGGCGCTCGGGGAGCTGCGCGGCGAGATCGGTGCACTCGGACGGGTCGGCGTCGAGGTCGTACAGCTCCCACGGCTCGGTGTCGAAGTCGGCGCCCCGCTCGTGCTTGGTCACCGCCTTCCACCACGTGTCGTCGAGTCGAGCGACCAGCGCCCGGCTCCCCGAGTTCTCGAAGTACTGCAGGGTGTTCGTCGCGGGCGCGGCAGGGTCTTCGAGGAGTGACGCGAAGGAGTGCCCCGTGATCGGCATCTGCTCGACGCCCCGGAACGTGTCGGGTGGCCTGATGCCGAGCAGCTCGTAGATCGTCGGTGCCACGTCGGACACGCTCACGAACTGCGGGCGGCGGGTGCCCACGTGCTCATCGCTCAAGCCAGCGGGCCAGTGAAGGATCATCGGCACGTGGACGCCGCCCTCGTGCGTGTTCTGCTTGTACCAACGGAACGGCGAGTTGCCGCACTGCGCCCAGCCCCACGGGTAGTTCGTGTGGCTGTGGGGACCGCCGATGTCGTCGATCCGTTCGATCGCGTCGTCGGGCGACCGCAGGATCCCGTTGAAGAACTCCATCTCGTGCATCACGCCGAACGGGCCGCCCTCCTGCGAGGCGCCGTTGTCGGCGAGTACGACGAAGATGGTGTTGTCGAGTTCACCGAGCTGGCGGAGCCCCTCGACGAAGCGACCGATCTGGTCGTCGGTGTGGTCGAGGAACGCGGCGAACGCCTCCTGCAGTCGGGCGGCGAATCGCTGGTGTGTCTCGGGCAGGTCGTCCCACGCCTCGACGCCCGGGTTGCGCGGGGCGAGCTCGGTGTGGGCGGGAATGACTCCGAGTTCGATCTGCCGGTCGAACCAGCGCTCCCGGACGACGTCCCAGCCCTCGTCGAATCGGCCGCGGTACGCATCGAGGTACTCCTGCGGAGCCTGGTGTGGAGCGTGGGTCGCTCCGAACGGCAAGTAGGCGAAGAACGGCCGATCGGGACGGACGCCCTTGCTGTCGTTGATCATCGCCAGGAGCTGGTCGACGAGGTCCTCGGACACGTGATACCCGTCCTCGGGCGACGCCGGCGGGTCGATGTGGGTGTTGTCGCGGACCAGCTCGGGATGGAACTGGTCGGTCTCGCCCTCGAGGAACCCGTAGAAGCGATCGAACCCACGACCGAGCGGCCACTGGTCGAACGGCCCGGCGGCGGAGATGTCCTGGGTGGGGGCGAGGTGCCACTTGCCGGCACAGAAGGTCGCGTACCCCTCCGATCCCAACACCTCGGCGATCGTGGCCGCCGAGTTCGAGATGTGCCCGAGCTGGTGCGGGAACCCGGTCCTCCAGTTCGACACCCCACGCATCCCGACCGCGTGTTGCGAGCGGCCCGTGAGGAGGGCCGCCCGCGTCGGCGAGCAGAGCGGCGTGACGTGGAAGTTGGTGAACTGCACGCCACCCGCCGCCAGCGCGTCGACGTTCGGCGTGTCGATGTCGGAGCCGTAGCAGCCGAACTGGGCGAACCCTGTGTCGTCGAGCAGGACGATCACGACGTTCGGCGCATCGTCGCCCGGATGCGGTGGTTCGAGGTAGTGCGGCTCGGAGTCGGCGACGGTGCGGCCGATGATCCCCTCGAACCTCGACGATTCGGAACTGGCCATGTGAAGTCCTTCCTGGTGAGCCCGCAGCGGATGGGGATGTGATGAGCGAAACGGTTCGGTGGTCAGACGCTCACGGTCGTGAGGTCGTCGCCGATGACGATCTCGCCGTCGAAGTGTTCGGCGGCCATCGCGGTCCACTCCGGATACTGCTCGGGCGTCGGGGGCGGGACCATGTGCGTGAGAGCCAAACGCTTCACGCCGACCCGCGCGGCGGTCTTCGCGGCGTCGACGACACCCGAGTGGTAGTCGAGGATGTCCTGGATCATCTCGTTGGGGATGAGCTTCACGATGTCGGGCCGAATCACCGTCTGGACGTAGACGTCGGCGTCCCGCGCGAGTTCGTCGACGCCCGCGCACGGGAGCGTGTCGCCCACCAGAGCAACCGCACGCCCCTCGTGCTCCAGTCGGAATCCGATGGTGGGCCGCACCGGCGCGTGCGCCGTCTCGGCGGTGGTGATGTGCACGTCGCCGATCGAGAACGAGTCGCCGGCCTCGATCTCGGTCACGGCGACGAGCGGACCCCGGGTCAGCTGATCGTGGTGGGCGATGCGATATCCGACGTCGGGCTCGAGGGCGGACATCTGACGCTCGACGAACTGCGCCGTGCCCACCGGCCCGAAGATCGGCAGCGTCGCCTGACCTTGGCTCATGACCCAGTGCGTGGTGATCACGTCGTTGAGTGCGCAGACGTGATCGCTGTGGAGGTGGGTGATCAGGACGCCCGAGAGCGCGGCCGGCACCACACCCGCACCGGCGAGTCGCATCACCACGCTTCGACCGGCGTCGACGAGGATCCGCGCATCGCCGGCCCGCACGAGGGTGGACGGCCCGGCCCGATTCGGATCGGGAATCGGCGAACCGGTGCCGGTGAGGACGACGTCCATCGACGGGCCTCGGTTCAGCCCGCCTCGACCGACTCGGCCAGGCGGTTGATCATCGGCCGCACCCCGAGCGCATACGTGTCGGCGATTGCGGTCTCCCGATGATCGGCCTGGGCCGCGAGCCGATCGGGGTCGGTCGCCACGGCGAGGAACGCCGCCCTGCTGGGGAACGCGTTGAACCTCACCTGGTGCCAGGAGCGACCGTCGCCGACGATCGTGCCCTCGGCCGAGAACCAGCCGTCGATCCGCACTCCGTTCGGAACCGCGACGGTGCCGGCGACCTGCTGGTACCGCTCCATCTCGTCGGGCGTGAGAGCGGCGCCGGCCCGATCGTGGAACCGGATGACGTGGAGCATCGTGTACGGCCCGTCGTCGTCGGTCGGCGGGTGTGGCACGTCGGCCCAGTCGACCGGGTCGTCGATGGCGGGAGCGTCGAGCGGCTGACACCCGATCACGAACGTCTCGGCCATCCCGGCTTCCTTGTGCTGGTGCGCTTCCTGGAAGTCGGTGCGGCGCTGCATGGCGATGAACGCCGCTCGGGTCGGGTACTTCACGACGGCGACGCGATCCCAGCGCGGGCTCTCGCCGAGGAACTGGTCGGCGACGTCACCGACGAACACGATCTCCGCGCCCACCGCGGCGAGCGGTCCGAGTGGCGTGTACTCGTCGTCCGCCTCGCGCCCCGACAGCTCGGTGTCACGACCGTCGGCGTACTCCGCTCGTTCGCGGTACTTCATGAGGTTGACCATCCACACCGGTCCGTCGTCGTCTGGCGGTGTCGTGGCGAGGCGCATCCCGTAGGCCTCGTCGATCTGTCCGTAGCTCGGCATCGCCGATCCCCTCTCGCGCCGCTGGCCAGACATGCCAGTTCGACTGGCACAATCTAGGACCCGCTCCGCGGGCGGTCAATGCCGGCTCAGCCGAGCAGTGCGCGAAGTGCGGAACCCATCGAGGCCGACGCGTCGTCGATGGACAGTCCCCGATGACGACGGAGGAACTCGATCGACTCGACCTGCGTCAGCAGATCCCCCGCCGCCGCCACGCCCCGGCGATCGTCCGCGGGGAGCGCATCGAGCTCGGGCGCGAAATGTGCCTCGAACTGCGCACGTTGACGCCGGCGTCCGATGTCGAGCTGCTCTGCGACGCGAGGAAAGCGCGGCGCATTGGCGACAGCTGCGCGCATGACCGAACCGATCGCGTCGTGCAGTCGGAGCCGCATCGCCACGTACTCGTCGACGCGATGGTCGAGCGGCCCCTCACCGATCGAGTCGAGGGTGGCCAGTCGCAGCGACACGCGACTCTGCCGATCGATCGTCGCCTCCATCAGCTCACCGGGGTCGGCGAAGTACCGGTAGAGCGAGCGGACCGACAACCCGGACCGGGTGGCCGCCTGTTCGATCGAGGGGAACATCTGGTCGTCGGCGACGATCTGGAGGACCACGTCGAGCACCGCGTCGACGTTTCGCTGCCGACGCGCCGCACGCCCGTCGACGGCCTCGCCCCCCGTGTCGACATCACCGTCGATCACCGCCATCGGATCACCGTAACGATGGAACCGAGCCACGGCCACCGGAACGTCGCAGAGGAGCCACGAACACCGGAGCGACGCAGTCGGTCGACCGTGCCGTGACGCGGGGCGGCCATGCGACCAGATCGTCTCGAGGCCAGCTCCTCATGTCTCCGCTGCGACCTCTCGCTCGAGAC
Organism: Actinomycetota bacterium; assembly: GCA_039198505.1. Taxonomy (GTDB): domain Bacteria; phylum Actinomycetota; class Acidimicrobiia; order Acidimicrobiales; family Ilumatobacteraceae; genus Ilumatobacter_A. Next base: position 4,446 of record JBCCTP010000073.1, read on the forward strand.
CGTCGAGGATGAGCCCGATACCGACCTCGAACTCGCTGCCGAAGTCGTAGCCCGGCCGGAGCACGTGACCGGCCGTGAACTCGGCGAGGTGCGGATAGACGTCGGCCGGCATCGCGTCGGCCAGTGAGTCGGCCAGGTCGGCCATCTCTTCTCCGCCGGTCGCCGGGAGAGTCGCCTCCTGGAGAGCGAAGCCGTAGAGGAACGCGTCGACCACGGCGTACGCGTGACCGGTGAGGGGGAGCGAGAAGCCCGCCGACCGGAAGCACCCGAGGACCGCGTCGTGGTGACGCAACGTGGCGGGCCCGGGCGAGGTGCGATTCTCCATGAGCGGAGCGGCCCAGGGGTGGCGGGCGAGCACCTCGCGCATCGACCGACAGCGGACGAGGATCGCCGACCGCCAGTCGGTGTCGGAGGGCGGCAGGTCGATCTCGGAGAAGACCCGGTCGACCATGCCGTCGATGATCGCCTCCTTGTTCGGCACGTGGTGGTAGATCGTCATCGGCTTGGCACCGATCTCGTCGGCCAGCTTGCGGATCGTGAACGCGTCGGTTCCGATCCGATCGGCCAGAGCGATCGCACCGTCGATCACCCGGTCGGCCGTGAGACGCGAACCGGTCCTGTCCGTCGTCGTGGGTCGAGTCATGGGTTGACATCGTACTTAGTACGAGTACGATGGTTGTCGTACTAAGTACGAAACCACTCAGGAGACCGACCGCCATGACCTCGACACCCGCACCCACCACCGCACCCACACTCACCGACAGCCCCGCCAGCCCCGCCAGCACGAATGGAGGCACCACGATGAAGGCCGTCACCCAGGACCGCTACGGCGACAGCTCGGCACTCGCCATCGCCACGATCGACCGGCCGACGATCGCCGCCGACGAGGTCCTCGTCGAGGTGGTCGCCGCAGCCGTCGATCGCGGGACCGAGCACCTCATGACGGGCCGCCCGTGGCTGATCCGTCTCGCCGGCTTCGGACTCCTCCGACCGAAGCAGCCGATCCTCGGCCTCGAAGTCGCAGGGATCGTCCGCCAGGTCGGTGCCGACGTCACCCGTTTCGCCGTCGGCGACGAGGTCGTCGGCATCGCCCGCGGTTCGTTCGCCGAGTACGCCGCTGCGAAGGAGTCGAAGCTGGCACACAAGCCCGTCGCGATCACGTTCGAGCAGGCGGCGGCGTCGACGGTCTCGGGGATCGCCGCACTCCAGGCGCTCACCGACGTGGGTGGGGTCGAGCCGGGCCAGCGCGTCCTCGTCATCGGCGCGTCCGGTGGTGTCGGAACATTCGCCGTTCAGATCGCTCGCGCTCTCGGAGCGACCGTCGACGGCGTCGCGGGGACCGGCAACGTCGACCTCGTCCGGTCGCTCGGCGCGACCGAGGTCTTCGACCATCGCGCGATGTCGATCACCGACATCGCCGACGCCACCGCCGACTACGACCTCGTCCTCGACATCGGCGGACGCAACCCGGTCCGCCACCTCCGCCGCCTCCTCACGGCTCGGGGCACGCTCGTCATCGTCGGCGGCGAGAACGGCAATCGCGTCACCGGCGGCATCGGGCGTCAGCTGCGGGAGGTCGCACTCTCGCCGTTCGTCGGCCAGCGGTTGACGATGTTCGTGAGCACCGAACACCATTCCTTCATCGAGCGACTGACCGAGTTCCTCGACGCCGGGTCGGTCGTGCCCACCATCGGTGCCGACTTCCCGCTCGGGCGAGCGATCGACGCCGTCCGTCAGATCGAGTCCGGTCGCGCCCGCGGCAAGACGGTCATCTGCGTGCGCGACGACCACGCCGCCTGACGAACCGGGTGGTGACGGAGAGCGTGTCAGGTCGTGGGTCGGACCGGGGCGTGACGGTCAGCCGGTGGCGCGGCGGAGTTCGGCGAGCAGGCCCGCGTTCCGAGCGCGGTACTCGTCGACCCGACGCAGCTTGAGGTCCTCGTAGCCGCGGATCATGTCGGGCAATCCGGCGATCTCGACCGCCAGGCGATATCGGTCGGACGAGACGGTCCCGCCCCCTGTCAGCACCGATGCGACCTCGTCCATCGTGGCGAGGAACTCTCCGGGGAGTGCCCGCTCCATCCGCCGCATCTCGGTCCGGCCGAACGGATCGAGACGGGTGCCGCGCAGGCGCTTCCCCGCTGCCAGCGCGACGAAGAGCGGCCGTGTGGCCGGACCGAACGAGAGCTTCGACTCCCGCCCGAGCGCCTTCAGCATGGGCGGATGCAAACGCCACGTTCCACGGGCCCCGGGGCCGCCGACCGACTCGACCATCGTCTGAGCCTCCGGGAGCAGCATCAGTCGAGCGACCTCGTACTCGTCCTTGTACGCCATGAGCTTGTGGAGGCTCCGTGCGAACGCCTCGCTCAGAGGACCCGGCTCGGTGGTCGCCGCACGATCCCACGCGACTGCGTCGACCACCGCGTCGACGAACGTGTCGGCGTAGCTCTCGTCCTGGAAGCCGACGAGATCTGCGGCGAGCAGCCGGACGAGCGCGATCAGGTCGACGTCGACGTCGCGGTCGGCGTCGAGCCGATCGATCCTCCGACCGAGCGATCTCGGCAGGTCGGGCACGGTCACGTCGACGGGTGGGGGTGCGGTCGACGACGGCGCTGCCAGACGTTCGACGCCGTCGGCATCGAACGCCCACCGGCGACCCCAGTCGAAGGCGGCCAGGTTCGCGTCGACCGCGACGCCGTTGAGGTCGATGGCTCGTTCGAGCGACTCGACCGACACCGGTACGTGACCCGACTGCACGGCGACACCGAGCAGGAACACGTTCGACGGTGCCGCATCACCGACGAGCGCCGCCGTCAGCGAGACCGCGTCCGGCGTGCGTTGCGTGTCGGGTCGCGTCGACCCGGCCAGGCGGGCGAGGGCGACCTCGGTCTCGTCGGGCAGGTCGGGCTGGGTGATCATCCGACCGGTCGGCACCCGATTCGCCGACGTGACGGCGACGGTGCGATCGGGATCGGACGCGGAGATCGAGCCGTCGCTCGCGGCCACGAGTGCGTCGAATCCGAGGATCAGGTCGGCCTCACCAGTACCCACGAGGTTCGACGACCCCTCTCCCTGGCGGGACAGGATCACGTCGCTGATGACCGGCCCCGCCTTCTGGCTGAGTCCGGTCTGGTCGAGGCCGCGCACCTGCCATCCGTCGAACATCGCCGCCGTCGCCACCACCTGGGCGACGGTGACGACGCCCGTCCCGCCGATGCCGGCGAGCCGGATGTTGACGAGTGAGCCGTCGGTTGCGATCACGGGATCGGGGATCGGCGCACCCGACAGGTCGTCGGGAGTCGCCGTCTCGTCGTCGGCGGATCGTGCGAGATCGACGTCGACCGTCATGAACGCCGGACAGTCGCCGTTCACACACGAGTAGTCGAAGTTGCAGCTCGCCTGGTCGATCCGGGTCTTGCGGCCGAGGGGCGTCTCGAAGGGCTGGACCGACAGGCAGTTGCTGACGTCGCCACAGTCGCCGCACCCCTCACAGATGCGGTGGTTGATCACCACCCGCGTGGTCGGCATGACGAGCTTCCCGCGCCGCCGGTCGCGTCGGAGTTCGGCCGCGCAGTACTGGTCGTGGACGAGCACGGTGACGCCGGGTGTCGCCCTCAGCTCCTCCTGCACCGCGATGATCTCGGTCCGGTCGTACACGTCGACGCCACGCGGGAGATCGACGCCGCGATAGCGAGCGGTGTCCTCGGTGGTGATCGCGATCTTGGCCACGCCGTGCCCGAGCAGGATCCGCGCGAGGTCGGGGACGGTGACCGGCGAGGTCGAGTCCTGGCCGCCGGTCATCGCGACCGTGCCGTTGTAGAGGATCTTGAACGTGACGTTCTTGCCCGCCCCGACGCAGTACTGGAGCGCGAGCTGCGCGGAGTGGAAGAACGTGCCGTCGCCGTAGTTCTGGAAGATGTGGTCGGAGTCGACGAACGGCTCCATGCCGATCCACTGGGCGCCCTCGTTCCCCATCGCCGTGATGCCGATCGACTCGCCGACGCGGTCCTCGTCCATCAGCAGCGTCATCCCGTGGCACCCGGTGCCGGCACCGACGAGTGCGCCCTCGGGAGTCTTCGTCCCCCAGTTGTGCGGGCACCCCGAGCAGAAGAACGGCGTGCGGTTGACCGTGAGCGGGATCAGCGACCGCTCACGAGCCGGTGCGGGAGGCGGCGTGAGCCGGTCGGCGATCCGCGCCGACAGACGCTCCCGGAGTCCGCCGACGATCGCGTCGGCGTCGAGCATGCCCCATGCCCGCATCAGCACGCGGCCGTCCTCGTGGGTCTTGCCGAGCACCGTCGGCTGATGACCGCGACCGTACAGCGCGTCCTTGATGAGCCACTCGAGCGTCGGGTTCTTCTCCTCGACCACCACGATCTCGTCGAGACCCCGGGCGAAGTGGCGGACGAGCTCGGGGTTGAACGGCACCGGCATCCGCAGGTGGAGCAGGCGGATCCCGGCGGCCGCGATCGCTTCGTCATCGGGGAGGCCGAGGCGGCGCAGCGCGTCGCGCAGCTCGTGGTACGTGAAGCCGGTGGCGACGAGCCCGATCCAGGCGTCGGCCGGATCGACCGTCACCCGGTTCAGCCGGTTCTCGATCGCGTACTCGAGAGCGAGCGGCATCCGGATCTCGCGGAAGTCCCGTTCGGTCTCGAGCATCCGTGATGCACCGAGGAACATCGCCGACGGACGGTTCCGCCACGTCGTCCCTCCCACTTCGACGGTCGGGATCACCGGGTCGTCGTCGAGCACCGGGAGGGTCACCGTGCCCGACCCGTCGGCGACCGGAGTGACGATCTTCATCGACGACCACAGGCCGGTCGCTCTCGACACCGCCACCGCGTGGAGGCCGAGTTCGAGGCACTCGGCCATGGTCCCCGGATACAGGATCGGCATGTGGAGGTCGACGAGGGTCGCGTCGGACGACGACGGCATCGTCGACGACTTGCACGCCGGATCGTCACCGACCAGCGCGACCGCACCGCTCTCGGGTGCCGTCCCGGCGAACACGGCGTGGCGCAGCGCATCGCCGGCCCGGTCGAGACCGGGCGCCTTGCCGTACCAGAAGCCGACGACACCGTCGTACCGCGAGTCGGGCCGGCTCGCCGCGAGCTGTGAGCCCATCACGGAGGTGGCGCCGAGCTCCTCGTTGACGGCCGGCTCGTGGACGATCGGGAGGTCGGTGACGATCTTGGTCGCTCGGGCGACCTCGAGATCGAACCCTCCGAGCGGGGAACCGGGGTAGCCCGACAGGAATGCTGCCGTGTTCAGGCCGTTGCGCCGATCTCGGCGGAGTTGTTCGATCGGCAGGCGGGCCAGGGCCTGGATCCCGGTGATGAAGACCTCACCCTCGTCGCGTCGATACCGGTCGGCGAGGTCGTAGGCGGCGAGCGCATCGGTCGGTGCGCCGTCCGGTCCGTGGAGTCCGGTGTCGCTCATGACGCGACCGTAGGCGCGATGCGGAGGCGCCTGGGTCGGGCGATCCGGGCCCGACGCCGGGTCGGCCGCGGGTCACTCGGCGGGCGGTGACCCGGTCAGTCGCCGGGTCGCTGGCGGCGCTGGTCGAGCAATGCCAGCAGCTTCGTGGTGGTCGACCAGTTGCGGATCGTCATCCGCTGGTACTCGGGTGTGCCGACGAGCCGACTGAACCGACTCTGCGACGCTCGCTCGGCGAGGCGCTCGAAGTACAACACACCGGTTCCGGGCCACGCTCGGTCGACGCCGTCGCGGATCGACACCGCTCGCATCGCCGTGGCCGAGGTCAGCGGCGCCTTGAGGAACACGACGTCGGAGAGTCGCATGTCGCGATCGGTACCGAAGCCGTCCGGTGCCGATCGCACCAAGTTCGCGAGTTGACGGTGGGAGCGCACCACGACCACGACGGGCCGACCGAGCGTCGTCGCCACGACCGATTCGATCGACTGCTCCAACTCGGTCCGCGGTCGGTCGGTCTCGAACAGCACGTTCCCCGACTGGATGTAGGTCTCGACCGCCCCGTACCCGGCGCGCTCGAACTCGACGCGCAGGTCGGCCATCGAGATCAGGTTCTTGCCTCCGACATTGATCCCTCGGAGGAAGGCCACGTACCGGCCGGTCACGACGCCGACCGTACCGTCGACCGGGAACCCGACCGGCTCGACGAACGTCCAAGACGACATGAACGCACATCGGCTCTTCCTCCCGGCCACGATCTCTCTCGCACTCGTGCTCGCAGCGTGTGGATCCGACGCCGACACCGGTGCGGACGGCGGTGCGAACGCACCCGACGATCCCGGCGCCACCGTGGCACCGTTGCCGACCACCGACGATCCGTCGGGCGCGTGGGTGATGGTGAGCGGGCCGAGCGATCCCATCCCGGGGTGGGACGTCACCATGGAGATCGACGGCGACCAGATCTCCGGCACCGCCGCCTGCAACGGGTACGGCGGCACGGTCGAGATCGGCGACGGCACCATCGCCGTCGGCGAGATCGCCGCCACCGAGATGGGCTGTGAGAACGAGATCCAACAGCTCGAGCAGGACTTCCTGAGCTCGCTGGCGACCGCCGAGGCCTTCTCGATCACGGACGATCAGCTGGAGCTCGACACCCCGCAGGGCGTGTGGGTCTTCGACCGCCTCGCACCGGTCCCGACCGCGGAGCTCGTGGGAACGACGTGGGTGCTCGACGGCTACGTCGACGGGGACTCCGTCTCGAACGAGATCGGGATGGACGCAGCGTTCCTCGAACTCTCCGAGGACGGAACGTTCGTCGGCGCCACGAACTGTCGCTCGCTGTCGGGAGGCTGGACCGAGACCGGGAGCGAGATCGTGTTCACCGACTTCACCGCGGACGGTGAGTGCCCCGACGCCGTCGCGGCCGATCTCGACAGCCGCATCATCACGGTCCTCGGCGACGGGTTCCGCGTCGAGATCGACGGCGCGCTCCTCACCGCGACGTCGCAGGGCGACGAGGGTCTGACGTTCCGCGCCGCCGGCTGACCTCGCACCACGAACGGGGCGGTCTCGGCCGGCCCGGCGGCCTGGTCCGTCGCTGACCTACCGTCGGGCGATGGACCGGGTCGAGATCGAGATCAAGCTGAACCGCGATCGGGCATGGCTGCTCGAACGGCTCGGCGAGATGTCACCGGAGGAGCTGACCGCGCCGCGGACGTTCAGCGAACACGACCCCGACAGTCGATGGTCGTTCGCCGACCACTTCGTGCACACGACGCTCATCGAGAAGAACTGGAACGAGATGTTCCGACGGCACGTGTCGGGCGGGCGCGGTCTCGAACGCCGGGTCCGGGACGACGGCTCGCCGCAGTCGATGGAGCAGATCATGGCGTCGATCCACTCGTGGACCGAGGAGTGGAAGGTCGAGCACCATGGCAAACCGTTCTCGGAACTCGTGCGGATCGGTCAGGAGGTCCGCGCCGACACCATCGCCCTCCTCGCCGAGCTCTCCGACGAGGACCTCGCCTCGACCATCCCGGGCGCGCCGTGGGCCGACGGCACCGTCGGCGGGATCATGGCGGCCAACGCCGACCACGGACGGATGCACTACGCCTGGGCGAAAGAGGACCCGGTGGGAGGAGCGTCGCCCGACGCCGACTGATCAGGCGGGTCGAGGGATGAGTTGGCTGGGGTGGGTGATGTGCAGCCAGCGTTGGTCGAGGGTCTCACCGAGCGGCGCCCGATACTCGCCGGTGGGTGGTGGTCGGTCGGGCGGCTTCGGTGTCGGTCCGTCGCGGGCCAGGTCTCGACCATCGACGACGAAGCGGACCGTGTCGAGATCGGCGTTGCCAGTGATGTCGAGCCGGCCTCGGTGATGCAGGCGATGGTGTCTCGGGCAGAGAGCGATCAGGTTCCAGGTGTCGGTCGGCCCGCCGTCTTCCCAGTGGACGATGTGATGGATCTCGAGGTGATGGTGTGCATCACAACCCGGGACGCGGCAACCGCCGTCGCGGTGGAGGACGATGTTGCGGGTGCGCTCGGGAACGATCCGCTGGGACCGTCCCACCGATACCGGCAGCCCGTCTTCCAGCAGCAACGGGTGAACGATCGCGTCACAGCAGATGTAGAGCCGCGTCGCGTCATCCACCGGGACGCCGTGGGCGTCGGACGCGGTCACCTCGGTGTTGGTGATGTCGATGTGGTGGTAGATCCGGTGCCGTTCCCGCCGTGACGGTTCGTCGATCCGATCCAGATGCCCCTGGGCGACCGCGAGGAGCGATTCGAGGAGGGTCGGGTGAGGTGGTCGGGTCCGAACAGGCGGTCGCGGGCCTCATCGAGCGCGGCCTCGATGATGTCGCCCGCGCGCCGGTCGTCGGTCTCGAGATAGAGCCGCCACCGGCGATCATCACCGACACCACACCAGCCCACCTCCACCGGCCGCTTCGCTGATGCTGGTGACTCAGTCGGCTCGGCGGGAATCGAGTCGGCGTCGCCGTCGGCCTGCTCGGAGACGCCGTCGGCCCCGACGGACGTCGGATCCGGTTCGAGCCGGGTCGGGTTCCCGACGGTGTCGGCCTCATCGGGTGGCGTGACGAACGGATACGTGCGCGCCAGACGGGCGGCCTGACGCGGGGTGAGCTTGACGGCTTGGGTGACGAACTGCTCGTCGGCCCACGCCGGCACCCACTGCACGATCGGCACCACCTGATCCAACGAGATCTCCCCC
>JBCCTP010000074.1:0-13097 GCA_039198505.1 Actinomycetota bacterium
CTCCGGGACCCGACGGGACGATCCCTCGTGAGCAGTCCGATCCCCTCCGTGACGCCGGATCGTGGATCCGCCGCCACGGCGAGGTCCTCGACCGAGCGCTGCCCCGGCCCGAGTGGGGCGATCGCGACGTCCGGCTCCTCACGGCGTCCCGGGACGACTCCGGTGAACGGGAACTGCTGGTGATCGACGTGACGCGTCGCGGCAGGGTCGCGTCGCTCCGCCGTGCCACCACTCCGGTCGCCACCGTCGATCTCGCCGGGAGCTCGTCCGGCCCCGACCTCGCGTGGGAGCAGGACGAGAGCGGTCTGCTGATCGACCGCCGTCCTCCGCCGACCGACTTCGACGGCGATCGGATCGGCATCGACGTGTACCGCCTGACGCTCGACGACCAGGTCGAGTCGATCCCGCTCTTCCCGGCGATTGACGACGAACCGATCCCACTGGCTCCACTGCTCGCCCAGGCGACGCCGGGCCAGATCGTCCGCCTCGGCGAGGCGACCTATCTCGGTCCGGCGCTGGTTCCCGACGGCGTGACCGTGCGGGGGCTCGGGCCGGAGCGGACTGTGGTCGCCGCCGATCCCGGGACGTCGACCGACGGCCGATCCACGATCGTGCTCGGCCACCGCAGCGGCGTCGAGCACCTCACCGTCACCGGCTCCCGAACGCTCCCCACCGACGTGGGCGCGGCGGTGTGCCGGATCGCCGGCGACGCGGCACATCTCCTCGGCTGCCGGATCGTCGGCCGTGTCGGCATCACCGGAGACGCTGCGTCGGTTCGGGCGGTGGCTGCTCGCGGGATCGACGTCGAAGGCGCCGACGACGTGTCGATCGCGAGATGCGAACTCGACGGCGCGCCCTCCGAGACCGGCATCCGAGTCATCGGTGCAGCTCGGCCGTTGATCGACACGTGTCGCGCCGATGGCCACCGGCTCGGTGTCGAGCTCGTCGACGTCGAGGGCGGCAACGTCGTCGGCTGCTCGATCGAGTCGGGATGGGCCGCGATCTCACTCGTGCGCAGCGATCAGACGCACGCGCACGCCAACCGGATCTCCCGGTCGGTGCGAGCGGTCGACGTGGTCGACGGCACCGACGCCGTCGTCGACGGGAACTGGGTGGTCGACGGTGACTCGGGGTGCGTCGTGCGCTCGGGCGCAACCGGGGCGACCGTGGTGGGGAACCGCTGGGAGCGATGCCGGGTCGGACTGTTCGTCTGGGACGTCGGTGACCTCGTGCACCGGGACAACCAGTGCCTCGACCTCGACGAGGGAGACGCCGAGCTGGTCGTCGGACCCTGATCGGGGACCGCCCGGGCTAGTACCCCAACCGTTCGACCCGGTCGGGACGGCGTTGCCAGTCCTTGTCGACGACCACCCGCAGCTCGAGGAAGACCCCCGGGTCCATCTGCTCGCGCACCTTGGTCCCGACCTGTTTGAGAACGCGTCCGCCCTTCCCGATGACCATGCCCTTCTGGGACTCGCGCTCGACGACGATGTCGACCCGGACCCGCGGCCACTCCCACTCGGCCACGCGGGTGGCGATCGAGTACGGCAGTTCGTCGCGGGTCACGGCGAGCAGTTGTTCGCGGACGAGCTCGGCCACTCGCCGCTCCTCGGGGAGGTCGCTCGCCTCGTCGTCGGGGAAGTACTTCGGTCCCGGCGGCAGCGACCCGGTCAGATGATCCACGAGCGCGCCGATCCCCTCGCCGGTGCGCGCCGACACGGGGAAGTACTCACGAGCGCCGAGCTGGCCGGCGGCCGCCAGCATCTCGAGGACCTGATGCGGCGTCGCGACGTCGATCTTGTTGACCACGACGATCGAGGACTCGACATCGAGCTTGTCGGCGACCCAGCGGTCGCCGGACCCGAACGCCTTCGTCGCATCGAGCACGAGCGCCGTCACGTCGACGTCTCCGTCGGACCCTTCGACACTGTCGAGCGCGGTGGCGTTGACCCGCTCACCGAGTGCCGTGACCGGCTTGTGCAGACCGGGGGTGTCGACGAACACGATCTGGGTGTCGGGTCGCGTGAGCACTCCCATGATCCGATGACGAGTCGTCTGCGGCTTGTCGCTCACGATCGAGATCTTCCGACCGCAGATCGCGTTGACGAGCGACGACTTCCCGACGTTGGGTCGACCGACGAACGTGACGAAGCCCGACCGGTGCGACGGAGCACCCTCGTCGAGCGCGTGGGCGAGGCCGTCGGGCTCGTCTGGCGACACGTCGCTCACCTGCCGAGTCTGCCAACATCGCCGCCATGACACGCATGATCGAGGGCATCACCGGACTGAAGGAGCTCGTCGGGGAACACCTCGGGTACTCGCCGTACACGGAGATCACCCAGGAACAGGTCAACACGTTCGCCGACGCCACGGGCGACCACCAGTGGATCCACGTCGACGTCGAGAAGGCCAACGCCGGACCGTTCGGCGGTCCCATCGCACACGGCTACCTCACGCTGTCGCTCGGCCCGATGCTGTCGCCGCAGATCTTCGGCGTCTCCGGCATCTCGATGGGCGTCAACTACGGCACCGAGAAGGTCCGGTTCCCGGCACCCGTCCCCGTCGGCGCCAACCTGCGCCTCGGCGCCAAGCTCCTCAACGTCGACGACATCGCCGGCGGCGCGCAGGTGACGATGGAGTTCACGTTCGAGGTCGAAGGTGCCGCCAAGCCGTCCTGCGTCGCGAACGTCATCTTCCGCTACTACGAGTGACGTGTCGGCCACCTAGAACCAGACGTCGTCGCTCTCGGTCGCCCGGGCCTCCCGGCGACGGTCGGTGAGGGCGCCCGGCAACCGGTAGTACACGCGGCGGCTGTCGCTCGCCGCGCCGTCATCGACGTCATCGTCGTCGTCGGATCCGTCGAGCTCGGACCAACGCACGACCGCGGCGCCCGCCGGGAGGCCGGCGGCCTCCGGGTTCGCAGCGGCCGCCATCAACAACGCGGAGAGCGAGACCGACCCCTCGGTCCCTGCGCCGTCGACCGCTCGCACGACGCAGGTCCCGAACGACCGCATCCGGTGCTCGAGGACCGCGTATGCGAGACGACGACCCTCCGAGTCGGCCAGGCCGACGTAGACGCGCGGGTGGGCTCCGTTCGACATGATCCACTCGACGAACCGGCGTTCCGTCGGCGGCCGAACGACATCGTCCGCAGTCGGCAGCGGGTCGTCATGGTGCCGGGCGTCGGTCACCCAGCGCGTGCCGGGCGGCAGGGAGACCGCATCCGGACGCACGGCCCAGCGCGCAGCGATCAACGCGATCGACCGCAGCCGAGCGACGGGACCACGCGGTCGCACGACGACCGACCTCGACACCTCACCGGCGACGAACGACCAGCCGGCGGCATCCAACACCGTGCGCATGTCCTCCGTGGCCGAACCGTCGACGATCTGGTTCCGTGCGCCGAGCTTCGCCACGCGCCGGAAGACCTTCATCGAATGCCCCCGGAAGTCGGGGTCGACGACGAACGTCGTCGCCATCAGTGTCGGGAGCGGGTCACCGTTCAGCGAGTACTCGACGGGGATCAGGCCGTGGAAGCCCACCACCCGCCCGTCGGACCGTACGAGCAGCGCGACCGTCGTGGTGTCGTCGACGTACGGGTTGGTGGTCCACCACTGACGCATGAGCGCCGTCCAGTCGTCGGCCGACTCGCCGACGCCGAGGTCGCCGAAGAAACCCCGCCGGACCGCGGATGCGAGGTACTCGGCCCACTCGTCGAGCTCGACCGAGGTCGGTTGCCCCGTGTGCGCCTCGAGCGTGACGCCGCTCGACATCCTCAGGCGGGGGCTCGCAGGCCGTCGACCACGGCGGCAAGCGAGGCCAGCGTCGAGAACGTGTCGTCCTCGAGCAGGTCTTCCGGGATCTCGATGGCGAACTCGTCCTCCACGTCGACGAGCAACGCGATGGTCGCCATCGAGTCGAGGCCGAGCTCACCGAGGTCGGCGGACGGATCGATCTGGTCGGAGTCGGCGAACTTCAGGTGCGGCCGAGCCACCCTCTGCAAGCGGCCTTCCGTGTCACTTCGTCCGTCGGTCCCACTCATGAGGATCCTGATCGTAGAGCCGGTTCCGAGACGCTGACGTGACCGGTCGAGAGCTGCTCGACGGATCGCACCCGGCCGCCGCGATGGCACACCTCGAGAGCGGCGGGTCGACTGAGGAAGTTCGTCAGGCTTCCCGAGGCTCCGTACGCTCCGACGTTGGGAACCTCGACGACGTCACCGACCTCGAGGTCCGAGGGGATCTCGACCTTGCGCCCGACGAGATCGAGGGGTGTGCACAACTGGCCGACGAGATCGACGGCGACCGGATCACCGACTCGCGCGTCGGGCGCACTCAGATCGACGGCGAACCGGGGGATCCGGCCGAGCCCGGTCATCCCGCCGAGGTGGTTGATCCCGCTGTCGAGGATGACGAACTCGCGGTCCTTGGAGCGCTTCCGATCCATGACGGTCGTGACGAGCCGCCCGGCGGAGGCGACGCAGTATCGGCCCGCCTCGAACCACCACGTGGCCTCTCCTGCCGGAGTCGCACGCGAACGGAGCTCGACGAGGGAGTCGCGGAGCGGAGCGAGATCGGGCCCCTTCCCGTCGACCGCGTACGGCCACGGAAACCCTCCCCCCAGGTTCACCACCCGCAGATCGACGCCGAGCACCTCCGCCAGCGAATCGGCTGCCTCGATCGCATTCGAGAAGCAGGCCCCCAGCTCGTCGGGGCCCCCGATCTGGGTCCCCCAGTAGATGTGGAACCCGATGACCGACACCCCTGGCGCGGTCGCCAGCGGACCGTGGTCCCGGAGATCGTCTTCCTCGAACCCGAACTGGCTCGCCACGCCCGACATCGCCAGCTTGGCTCGCGGGGGCTCGGCCGGGTTCACGCGGAGGAGCACCTCGACGTCGACGCCCGCCTCGCCGACGGCCACGTTCAACGCCTCGAGGTCGTGGAACGACTCGATCGAGAAGGTCCGCACACCGGCGAGCAGCGCGGCCGACAACTCGGCGGTGTTCTTCCCCGGGCCGCCGTAGAGCGCCGTCGACAGATCGAATCCGGCGATCTGAGCGGCGCGGATCTCCCCCGGTGAGGTCAAGTCGGCTCGCGCCCCGGCCGACCCGATCGCCGAGACGAGCCCCGGCAGCGGATTCGCCTTGAACGAGTAGAACAACTCGGAGCCCACGGGCAGCAGCGCGAGCAACTCGGCGACCCTCCGTTCGGCCACATCGAGGTCGTACGCGTAATAGGGGGTGGGGACGTGGTCGAGCGTGGTCATCTCTGCGTGGTCGAGCTGCTGCGTCACGGCGCCTCACTCGTGATCCACGTCGTGAGCGCTGCTCGATCCGTCTTTCCGTTCATCGACCGTGGCAGCTCGTCGACGAAGTGCACGTCGTCGGGGACCTTGGCCGGTTCCAGTTTCTCGGCGAGGTCGGCGAGCATCGCGGTCCCGGTCAGCTCCTCGTCGGAACGGCGCGCCACGAGGTGCAACCGGTCGTTCGCACCGTCGAGCACCACACACGCTTCGACGACACCGGGGATCCTCGACGCCTCCTCCTCGATCTCGATCGGGGAGATCCGGTGGCCGCGGTGCTTCAGCAGGTCGTCGGCGCGGGCGGCGAAGTGCACGAACCCGTCCTCGTCGACGAAGCCCATGTCACCGGTGAACAGCTCGATCGACTCGCGACGTCCATCGGGTCCCTGCCGGTAACGCGCTCGTGTCTCGTCGGGCGCTCTCCAGTACCCGTGGTACGCGACGTGCGGGCCCGTGACGACCAACTCGCCGGCGACACCGGCGGGACGGCGTGCTCCGGACTCGTCGACCGCGTACACCTCGGTGCCGTCGAGAGGGCGGCCGACGGAGTCTCCGTGATCGGCCAGCTCCTCGGGGAGCAGGATCGACACGCGCTTGCACTCGGTCAGGCCGTACATCACGAACACGCGGAGACCGGGGAACATCTCACCGAGCCGTTCGATGTGTGCACCCGGGAGCCGCTGGCCCGTGTTGGTGATCGCGCGCAACGACGGCAGCTCGAACGGCCGCCGAGCGTGCAGGGCGATCAACGCGGAGTACACGGTCGGAACTCCCGGCAGCACCGTGACACCCGCTGTGTCCAACACTCGGGGCAGGCGAGGACCGACCATGCCCGGGTGACCGATGAACAGGTTGGCCCCTGCCAGGGCGGCCAGGAAGACCTGGTACAGCCCGTAGTCGAACGAGAGCGGCAGGAAGCCGCCGACGACGTCGTCGGCGCGGTACCCGAGCCGACGCTGGATGGCATCGACCACGAAGGTGATGTTCTCGTGGGAGAGCGTGACGCCGCGAGGCGAACCGGTCGACCCCGACGTGAACACGAGGCACGCGGGATCGTCCACGGAGAAGTCCGGCACCTCGTCGATCGGATCGTGGGCGAGCGCGTCGTCGAACCGAACCCACCCACCGTCGGCGGCGCCACAGGTGACGCGCACCTCGGCGTCGACGGCCTCGGTTCGGGTCGAGTCGTCGGCCACGAAGACCCTCGGCTCGGCCTGCGCGAAGATCTTGGCGAGCCCGTGCGGCCGGAGTTCCTCGTTCAGCACCACGAAGATCGCGCCGATCCGAGCAGCGGCGAACATGGCGATCGCCACCTCCGGCCGATTGGCCATCTGGATCGCGATGCGGTCGCCCGGACCGATCCCGTTGGCGACGAGCCACCCTGCGAACCGGTCGATTCGATCGTCCGCCTCGGCGTAGGTGAGTTGCGGCCCATCGGCGGTCGACAGGAACACCGACTCCGCCGAGCCGCGCACGAGCGTCCCGATACCGCGCTTCGCCGCCAAGTGATCAGGCTCCCAGGCCGTCCGACGCGTTGTCAACCGAGCTCCGGCTGGACCGGATCGGTCGCCATCTCTCGCGGGCGCGGTCGCTCGATGTGCGCCGTGTGGCCCGCCCGCTGGCGGAGGTGATCGGCGAGCCGCGCCGTCAAGGCCACGATGAGGAGTGTCGGATTGAAGTGGCCGGCCGTCGGGAACGTGGAGCTCCCGACCACGAACAGGTTGCCGACGCCGTGCACGCGGCCGTCGGCGTCGACGACGCCGTCGCGCGGCGACGCGCTCATGCGCGTGGTTCCGGTCGGGTGCTTCATGTCGAGCATCTCCGGCTCGTCGCCCGGGTGATCGAGGACGTCGCTCGAGAACGTGGAGATGCCGACCGACTTCAACGCACCCTCGAAGAGCTCGTGCAGTCGCCGTTGCGATCGTCGCGTGGATTCACCGATCCGCCAGTCGACCGAGACGCGCGGCAGACCGAAGCGATCGACGTCTCGATGGTCGACCGTCACGCGGCTGTCCCGGTCCGGCTCCTGTTCCATCTGATCGACGACGACGAACCGCGTCGGTGTGGTTCGTCCCGTGGCGAGCTCGACCAGCTCCGGGACGTGACGGGCCATCCTGGCGAGGTCCCGCGCCGCATCGGCGGGGTTCGCCAGGTCCCGCCGCACCACCCGCTCCCGGAGACGCTGGAAGCTCAGGTAGCCCGGGCTGTAGTGGGCGTCGGACAGCAGGTACCCGTGCAAGCTGTGGTTCAACAGCTCCTCGGAACGTTGGACGTGTTCGGGGAACACCACGCGGAGTTGGGTCGGGCCGAACGGGCCGTCGGCCTTCTCGTCGAGGAGGTCGAAGACGGCTCGCTGGCTCGGCGTCAGCTCGCGGATGTCGACTCGGGCCGAACCCTCTCCGCGAGGGTGATCGAGGTAGTACCGGCCGACGTTGTCGTGCTGGTTCCCGAGACCGGCGTCGGAACGACCGCGAGACGCCAGGAGCAGCCGAGGGTTCTCGAAGCCCCCTGCGGCGAGAACGAACTCGGCGGCCTCGACCGTGAAGCGACGACCACCCGGGCCCACCACCCGAATCGACGACACCCGGTCGGAGGTGTCGACCACCAGTTCCTGCGCGGTCGCGTCCGTCAGCAGGACGACGGAACTCGACTCGTCGATGGTCGCCCGCGCCGCCGCTGCCATGTCCGGGGCTCCCGCCCAGAAGAAGGCCCGGAGGTCGAGGTCGGAGGCGTCGGAGAACGTGCTCGCCGTGTCGTTGGACGGCCAGGTCGACAGATCGAACTTGTCGAAGTGAGCGACCTCGAGGATGTCGGCCGCGACGGTCATCCAGTCGGTCAGCGACTCCGGTTCCAGCGGCCAACCGCTGTGGGGAACCCACGCTCGGTCGGCGAAGTCGATCGCGTCGGGCAGGGCGATCCGCCCGAACCAGAGGTTCATCGACCCGCCGAACCAGCGGCCCCGGTCCTCGATCTGATTGCGTGCCGGCGCGCCGAGGTGCGTCAGGTGGAAACTGTCGGCCTCGGCGTCGAGGTCGCGCTTCTCGCCCCCGGCTTCGAGCACGAGAGTGTCGACACCCGTGCCATCGAGGCACCGCGCGAGGGTGATGCCGGCTGCGCCGCTGCCGACGATCGCCACGTCGGTTCGGATCACCCCTGCGTCGTCGACCGTCCGGGCCGACCGGATCGTCACTCCGTTCCTCCCCAGCGTCGCAGGAGCAGCTCGAAGACCTTGGTCGGGAGTTCGGGTGCGAGATCGACCGTGCAGGTCCGATCGAGGATCTCGAGCGTTCGTGCGCAGGTGTCGTCGTCGTACGTGATCTCCCGGTCGTTCCAGGCGTACGGGTCGAGCCGGGGGTGCTGGGGGTGCTTCGACAGGATCGACTGCCAGTTGGTGTACACGTGACGACCGGTGTCGCTGAGACGTCGGGCGCCCTTGACCGCCCCGAACGCGGCGGCCCGGTCGGGATCGTCGAAGGCGATCGCCACTCCGACGGCGGCAGCCGGATCGTGGTGCTCGGCGATCCACATGCCCGGGTCGCCTGCCGACTCGATCCGCTCGACGACCATCGACCGCCGCGTGCTCAGCCGGGCGATGAGCTTGTCGAGACGACGGAGCTGGGGACGGAGGATCGCCGCCGACAGCTCCGGCATGCGGGAGTTGACCCCGACGAAGGCCGGCTCGTCGAAGTCGAACTGCTCGCTGCGTTCGTAGCTCCCGACGTCGTGGTACATGCCCGCTCGGGCGAAGATGCGGGGGTCGTCGGTGACGAGAGCACCACCCTCACCGGACCGGAGGTTCTTGTGCTGGTTGAAGCTGTAGACGCCGGCGTCGCCGATCGAGCCGGCGCGACGTCCGCGGTACGTCACGCCGATCGCTTGACACGAGTCCTCGATCACGATCAGGTCGTGCTCCTCGGCGATCGCGCCGATCGCCTCCATGTCGGCGACCAGGTTGATCATGTGGACCGGGATGATCGCCTTGGTCCGACCCGTGAGGCGTGCCTTGATGTCGATCGGATCGATGGTCAGGCTCTCGTCGATGTCGACGAGGATCGGCACCGCGCCGACCGAGATCACCGCAGCGGCGGTCGAGACCCAAGTGTAGGCCGGCACCAGGACCTCGTCGCCGGGTCCGATCGAGGCTCCGACGAGGGCACAGATCAGCGCCGAGGTGCCGCTGTTCACGGCGAGCGCGTGCCGGGTGCCCATGGCGGCTCCGAGCTCTCGCTCGAGCTTCGACGTCTCCGACTCGCCGGAGGTGTAGTACCGGGCGAGGTCGCCTTTCGCGAGCACGCGCGTCGCCGCGGCGATCTCGCGTGGTCCGATCACTGCCATCGATTCCTCCGAGCCACGTCGGTGTGCCTGCGTGAGCGAAGGCGCGACCGTGACCCGTCACTCCCGAACCGCGACCCCCTCGCGCCGTGATGATAGGCACAGTTCGGACGAGTGGGCCAGCGTCACGCTCCGTGACGGCCGGTCCCGGCGGTCGAGCCGCACGGCGCCTGACACCGAGTGTCCGTCTAGTTGCGGGCGCCCGGCATGTTGGCCGCAACGTACTTCACGATGTCGTCCGGGTTCCGCGACTGCATCACCAATTCGCCCGGACCGGTGAACCGGAACACGAGTCCCTCGCCGCTCTTCATCGACTTCCAGTTGCCCTCCGACACCCGCTTCAACTCCATCGTGACGGTCTCGCTGAACGCCACCATGTGGTTGGTGTCGACGATGATCTCCTGGCCGGGCGCCAGCTCGAACCGATCGAGCGCGCCGTAGCAGGCGACGACCACCTTGCCCTGACCCGTCGCGTGGAGGAGGAATCCGCCCTCGCCGCCGAACAGGTTCCGCATCCCGCCCCATCTCGTGTCGATCTCGACGCCGTTCTCGGCGCACAGGAACGAGCCCTTCTGGATGAGGAGCGGGCGATCGGGGGTGATCTCGAAGAGCGTGATGTCTCCGGGAAGAGCCGGCGCCAGGTCGATCCACCCGCCCTGGGCTCCGGCCGTGGCCGACGTGATGAACAGCGACTCGCCGCCCAGCACCGACCGCTTGAGACCCTTCATCAGCCCACCCTCCATCTTGGCGTCGACCGCGGTGTCGGCCGCCATGGCCATCATCGCCCCGCTCTCGGCGCGGATCGCCTCCCCCGGGCCGAGCAGGGCACGGGCGACGCAGAACGACGGGTTGTGACGAAGCTGGATCTCCATGACGAGATCTTGACACTCGCAACGGTGAAACGGGGTCGGTGTCCCGGGTGGACCGGCGACTCGGTGATCTAGATTCGCCGTATGGGTCTCCTCGACAAACTGAAGGGCGAACTCGTCGACATCATCGAGTGGATCGACGACTCGCGGTCGACGCTCGCCTGGCGGTTCCCCCGGTACCAGAACGAGATCAAGAACGGCGCACAGCTCATCGTGCGCGAAGGCCAGCGAGCCGTCTTCGTCTATCGAGGCGCGTTGGCCGACCAGTTCGAGCCCGGCCACTACGAACTGGTCAGCGAGAACCTGCCGATCCTGTCGACCCTGCAGGGCTGGAAGCACGGCTTCGACAGCCCGTTCCGGTCGGAGGTGTACTTCATCAACACGCGGCCCGTCACCGACATCCGGTGGGGTACGCCGCAGCCGGTCACCGTCCGCGATCCCGACTTCCAGATGGTGCAGGTCCGAGCGAACGGACTGTGCGTCGTGAAGGTCGAGGACATCGAGATCTTCCTGCGTGAGGTCATCGGTACCGACTCCGCGGTCGAGGCCGAGGAGGTCACCGAGCTGCTCCGTCGCGTCATCTCGATGGCCTTCTCCGACATGGTGCTCGAGACAGGACTCGGTGCGATCGATCTGCAGGGTCGACAGGTCGAGCTGTCGGGCAAGTTGCGCGAGTTCGTCGAGGAGCGGGTCGACGACGAGTTCGGCCTCGCCATCCCCGACATCACGATGAACATCTCGCTCCCCGACGAGATCACCCAGGCCATGACCCGGGGCGTGGCGAAGGGCGTCGAGGCATCGGGCTTCGTCGAGAACGTCGACCTGAACAAGTACCAGCAGGCCCAGGCCGCCGACGCGATGCTCGCCGCCGCGCAGAACGAGGGCGGCTCGGTGATGGGCGACATGATGCAGATGGGCATGGGTGTCGCCATGGCGGGCCAGATGGCCAACCAGATGGGCGGCATGGGCATGGGAGGCGCCGCTGCCGCGCAACCGCAGGCGGCTCCCGCCGCACCGGCCGCTCCCCCGCCGCTCCCGGGCCAGAAGCTGTTCCACGTCGACCACGGTGGCCAGGCCGGCGGGCCGTACAACATGGCGCAGATGCAGGCCGGCATCCAGAACGGGCAGGTGACCGGCCAGACGCTGGTGTGGGCCCAGGGAATGGCGGGATGGGCACCCGCACAGACCGTGCCCGAGCTGCAGGCGATCTTCGCCACGCCGCCGCCGATGCCTCCCAGCGCCCCCACCCCGCCACCGGTTCCCGACGGTCCGCCACCCGCCCCGCCGGCCGGCGGGAGCTGACGGGTGGCCGACCAGCAACCGCCGCCGTCCGGGCCACCGCCGCTCCCCGAGCCGGAGCCGACCGGTGGACCACCCCCACTGCCCGACCCCGGAGCGGCTGCGGCCCCACCACCGCTGTCCGGTCCGCCGCCACTCCCGGCTCCGCCCGGGTCGCCACCGAGTCCGACGTCGGGTGGCGAGCGCGCCGACGTCCTCCCGGAGGGATCGGCAGCACGATCCGAGGTCGAGCGCGACCGGGCGATGCGCCACGTCACGGAGAAGTCCAAGACGTACCCGTGCCCAGCGTGCGGCGGTGAGTTCCACTTCGACATCACGCTCCAGATGCTCAAGTGCCCCGACTGCGGGAAGACACTCGAACTCACCGAGAGCGACGACCAGGTCAGTGAGAAGGATCTGCGCGAGGCACTGCGTCTCGTGCGACTCGGCAAGGTCACGCACACGTCGAACTTCCTCGACGACGAGAAGGAGATCGTCTGCCAGAACTGTGGCGGCCACACCACGTTCACGGGCAGCCTCACCGCCGAGAAGTGTCCGTACTGCGCGACCCCGATCCAACGCGACGACGTGCACGACGCCCCCGACCGGCTCCCGGTCGACGGGGTGCTCCCGTTCACGGTCGACGAGTCGGCGGCCGAGGAGCTGATCGACGAGTGGATCAACGGTCGCTGGTTCGCGCCGAACGAGTTCAAGCAGTACTCTCGGACCGGTTCGTTCTCCAGCGTGTACACGGCGTACTTCACGTACGACGCCGACACGCGCACCAACTACACGGGCCGCCGGGGCGACGCGTACACGGTCACGGTGGGCCACGGCGAGAACCGGCGGACCGAGACCCGCATCCGCTGGTCGTCGGTGCGCGGCACGGTCGCGAACACGTTCGACGACATCACGGTGTTCGCCAACGACGGGTTCGACCGCTCGCGCATCGCGAAGCTCGAGCCGTGGCCCACCCAGGGAGCCAAGCCGTACTCGTCGGAGTACGCCGCAGGCCATCTCGCTCGGACCTACGACCACGATGTCGAGGAGTGCCTGCCCCAGGCGACGTCGCAGATGGAGCGCACCATCGAGCAGACGATTCGTCGCGACATCGGTGGTGACCGACAGGACATCCGGTCGATGGACGTCAACTGGATGCGGATGACCTACAAACACCTGCTCTTGCCGATCTGGCTCCTCACGGTCATCTACGAGCAACGGCCGTTCCAGGTGTACATCAACGGCGTCACCGGCGAGGTCCACGGTGAGCGTCCGTACAGCAAGGTCAAGATCGCCATCGCGGTGACGCTGGCGCTC
>JBCCTP010000075.1:0-13097 GCA_039198505.1 Actinomycetota bacterium
CGTCACGTTCGAGAACGGCGAGACCCGCACGCTCCAGGTCGACGTCGTGTTCTCCGACAACTCGTTCGGACTGAACTGGTTCATCGGCCTCGATCTCCACGAGGAGGTCACCGCCGGCACCCAGGACGACCTGTTCGCCCTGGCGAAGCTGGCCGACGGCGTCGACGCCGCCGACGGTGACCGAGCGGTCGAGGACGCGACGGCCGAGTTCACGCAGGTCAACGTGCAGTCGAACGCCGAGTTCCTGCAGGAGCAGGAGGACCAGATCAACCAGCTCCTGCTGGTCATCTCCTTCCTCCTGCTGTTCGCGATCGTGATCGCCGTCATCGGCATCTCGATCACGTTGGCCCTCGGGGTGTTCGAGCGGACCCGCGAGATCGGACTGCTGCGGGCGGTCGGGATGTCGCGCCGCCAGACGCGCCGCTCGGTTCGTTGGGAGGCGGTGATCGTGTCGCTCTTCGGCGCCGTGGTCGGAATCGTGCTCGGAACGTTCCTCGGTGCGGTGCTGTCGATCGCCGTGCCCGACAACATCATCAGCGAGCTGGCGTTCAGCCCGCTGATCATCGTCGGGATCCTCGTCGGCGCCGTCGCCGCCGGACTGTTCGCGGCCCTCTACCCGTCGTACAAAGCGAGCAACATGGACGTCCTCACCGCCATCGCCACCGAGTAGCGGCGACAGTGTGGGTCAGGCACACACCGTCGCCCAGACTCTTCCGATGGCGTTCGATCTCGCTGACCTGTCCGCCGATGCTCGGGAGTTCCTCACCGAGCGCCATCTCGCCACGTTGACGACGGCGCGACCCGATGGTTCACCGCACGTGACCCCCGTCGGGTTCAGCTACGACGTCGAGGCCCGCGTCGCCCGGGTGATCACCTGGTCGGCGTCACGCAAGGCGATCCACGCCGCCGACATGGCGGAGGCCGGCCGTCGGGCCGTCCTCTGCCAGGTCGACGGGGCGCGGTGGATGTCGCTGGAGGGCACCGTGCGCCTCGTGAGCGACGCCGACGGCATCGCGCCGGGGGTGCGCGGCTACGCCGCGCGGTACCGGGAGCCGAAGGACCGCGACGACCGCGTGGTGATCGAGATCGACGTCGACCGCATCATCGGGAGTGGCCGACTGCGCTGAGACGCCGGCGGCGACGTCGGCCGATCGGCTTCAGCCGACGTCGCGGTTCCACGGCAGGTCGGCGAGGAACCGCTGCGCCGCCGGATGGGGATCCATCACCGCCGAGCGGTCGGCCGACCCGTCGCGACGACCGCGATCGGGTCCGTGCTGCACCTGGCACTGGGGACACCAGTAGAGGACGCGTCCCGATCGCCCACGGCGTCCCTCGATCGTGCCCGGGCACCGAGGGCACCGCTGCCCGTTGCGGCCGTACACGGCGAGCCCACCCTTCACGTCGGCGACGGCGATGCGTCCGGGGCGCTGGAGGTTGACGCGCAGCTGTGCCACCGCCGTGGACACGAGGCGGTGAGCATCGCGCCGATCGATCACTCCCACGTGGGCGAACGGACTCACGCCGGTCGCCCACATCGCCTCGCACCGGTAGACGTTGCCGAGACCGCAGGCGACGCGTTGGTCGAGCAACACCTCGGCCAGCGCGGCCTCGCCGTCGGCGTAGCCGACGAGCAGGTCGACGACACGGTCGACGTCGACGTCGTGGTGGGTGAGGTCGGGTCCGATCCGTCCCATGCCCGGATGGCGTCGACGGTCGGGCTGGCGGTAGGTCTCGACGAGCGGTGCGTTGAAGCACACCGCCACCCAGTCGGTGGTCTCGACGGCCGCGCTCATTTCGCGGAACGGACGCCGCCACGGTTCGTCGGGACGGTGGAGATGCCAACTCGCGCCCCGTCGAACCTGGGTGTCGAGGACGAGACCGTCGTCGAACACCATCTCGAGGTGGCGGCCCCGGACCTCGATCGCCTCGATGACCCGGCCGGCGACCGGCACCGGACCGACCAGCTCGGGGGCGTCGAATCGCTGCATGCGGCGGCCGGCCATGGCCGTGCGGAGTGCGCTGGCCGTTCGATGGATGGTGTCACCCTCCGGCATCGCACTTCGAGACTATGTGAACGACGACCGCGGATCGTGGCATTCCAGCCGGTTCTCGCGCGGAACGCGCGATCGGCGCAACCGGATGTCGTCCCGACGTCAGGCGGTGTGCGACCGGAACTGGGCGGGGGTCTCGTTCGTCAGCCGGGCGAAGCGGTGAGTGAAGTCGGCCTGGTCGTAGAAGCCGGTCTCCGAGGCGATCTCGGCGATCGTGCGCTCGGTGCCGCTCAGTAGTTCGGCGGCCCGATCGACGCGGACCCGCAGGACGTACTGCGTCGGCGTCAGACCGAAGGTCCGCCGCATCCGGCGCTCGAGTTGGGTCGTCGAGCACCCGGCGACCTCGGCCAGGTCGGCCACGCGGATGCGATCCGCGAGATGCGTGCGCACGTGGTCGACCACGTGGGCGAGCGACGCGACCGCCTCGCCGTCGTCGCCCGGCGTGCGGAGGTCACGGCTCGCGCAGACGACGCCGACGGCGTCGCCGGTGTGCGGGTCGTGGACCGGCTCCTTGGTGGTGAGATACCAACCGAGCGAGCCGTTCTCCCGGCGGATCAGCTCGAGTTCGTCGCGGAGCGGCGATCCGGTGCGCATCACCTCGGCGTCCTGTTCGGCGTAGCGCTCGGCGAGCGCCGGCTGGAACAGTTCGTCGACGCGACGCCCGATCACGTCGCGCTTCGACGAGCGACCGGTGCGGCGGACGAACGCCGCATTGACGGCCACGTACCGGCCGTCGGCGTGCTTCATGCTGAAGATCACGTCGACGAGGGACTCGAACAGCGACAGCAGTTCGTCCTGACACGGGAACACCTCCCCGCGATGGCGGGAGCGTTGGACGATCTCGTCGTCGTGTGCGCCGTGGTCGTCCAAGACGCCGTCGGGCCCCTCCACGACCATGGAGGTTATGGCCCCGACCGTCGACGATCGATCGCAGCGTGCGTCCCCGACCGCAGCTCGTCCTGCCGGCGGCGCTGGCCGAGCGGACACCGAGACCGACACCCGGACCGACGCCGAGACCGAGACCGACGCCGATGCCGACGAACTCGTGGACCGCGTGATCGACGACGTCGCCCGATGGTTGCGGACCGCCGACGAGATCGCCACGCGATCCGAGCGGGCGACCGCGACACGGCTCGCCGGCGTGGTCGCCGACCCCGTCGGCCTGGCGTTCACCATGGCGTTCGTCGACCGGGTGGTGCGTCCCGACGACGATCGCGTCGCAGCCCGTCAGCTCGCGTCGGTCGTCGACCAACACCGGTTGCCCGGGTTCCTCGGACCGGTCGATCGACTCCTGTTGCGCGCCGGAGCGCGACTCGCGCCAATGCTGCCGAGGGTCGTGATGCCACTCGCTCGCCGACGAATGCGAGCCATCGTCGGTCATCTGGTGGTCGACGCCGACGACCGGCGCATGGCGTCGCACTTCGCCGATCGGCGCGAGGAGGGGTTCGACCTCAACGTCAACCTGCTCGGCGAGGCCGTTCTCGGCGAGACCGAGGCGGTTCGACGCTTCGAGCGATCCCTGTCGCTCCTCGGTCAGCCGTCGGTCGACTACGTGTCGGTCAAGGTGTCGTCCATCGTGTCGCAGCTCAACCATTGGGACCACGACGGGTCGAAGGACCGCATCCTCGAACGCCTGCGCGTCCTCATGCGGCGCGCCGCCACGACCTCGCCGCCGACGTTCGTGAACCTCGACATGGAGGAGTACCACGATCTCGAGCTGACCATCGACGTGTTCACCGAGCTGCTCGGCGAACCGGAGTTCCATCCGTTCGACGCCGGCATCGTCCTGCAGGCGTACCTCCCCGACTCGTTCGATGCGCTGCGGACACTCGTCGACTGGGCGAACGCACGCCGGGAACGGCTCGTCGAGGGCCAGCCGGGCGGCGAGGTCAAGATCCGCCTCGTGAAGGGCGCGAACCTCGCGATGGAGCGGGTCGACGCGGCGATCCACGGGTGGGAGCAGGCGCCGTATCGATCGAAGGCCGAGACCGACGCCAACTACAAGCGATGTCTCGACCACCTGCTCCGACCGGAACGCATGCGTGGCGTGCGGCTCGGGCTCGCGAGCCACAACCTCTTCGACTGCGCGTTCGCGATGCGACTCGCCGAACGCCGGGGAGTGAGCGACCGGCTGACGCTCGAGATGCTCGAGGGAATGTCGCAGAGCGCGGCTCGGGTCGGACGTGACACGTCGGGGTCGATGTTGCTCTACACCCCGGTGGTCGACGCGGCGGACTTCGACGTGGCGATCAGCTACCTCTTCCGCCGGCTCGAGGAGAACACGTCCGACGAGAACTTCATCTCACACCTCGGCGACCTCCGTCCCGGGTCGGAAGCGTTCGAGTCGGAGGCCGAGCGGTTCCGCCGGTCGGTGGTCGACCGTCGGTCCGTCGGGACGGACCCACAGCGAGTCCAGACGCGCCGGTTCCCGGCCGAACCCGAGGTCGCCGTCGCGTCGGACTCCGGCGTCGTGCCCGAAGCGGGCGACTTCGTGAACGAGCCCGACACCGATCCCGCGCTCCCCGCGAACCGGGCGTGGGCGGCGGAGCATCTCGCGCGGCGGCCGGGCGGGCCGTCGACACCGATCACCGAGTCGGTCGACGAGATCGATGCGCTCGTCGGTCGCGCACGAGCGGCTCGGATCGAATGGTCGAGTCGTCCGATCGACGACCGCCGCCGACTGATCGCCCGGGTGGGCGACGTCCTCTCCTCGCGACGGGGCGACCTCCTCTCCGCCATGGCGCACGAGGCGAACAAGACCGTCGCCCAGGCCGACCCGGAGATCTCGGAGGCGATCGACTTCGCTCGGTACTACGCCGCACACGCCATCGATGCGCCCGACTTCGAACCGTTCGGTGTGGTCGCCGTGGTGCCGCCGTGGAACTTCCCCGTCGCCATCCCGACGGGCGGTGTTCTCGCTGCGCTGGCAGCCGGCAACGCCGTCGTGTTCAAGCCGGCACCCGAGACCCCGCGCTGCGCCGAGGTCGTCGCCGAGTGCATGCGCGACGCAGGACTGCCCCCTGATCTCGTGTCGTTCGTGCGCACCCGGGACGACGAGGTCGGCCGGCATCTCGTCTCGCACGACGGTGTCGACGCCATCGTCCTCACCGGCGCTCACGAGACCGCCACGATGTTCCAGCGCTGGCGCCCCGGCCGACCGGTGCTGGCCGAGACTTCGGGCAAGAACGCACTCGTGATCACGCCCTCGGCCGACATCGACCTCGCCGTCGCCGACCTGGTGGCATCGGCGTTCGGCCACGGCGGACAGAAGTGCTCGGCAGCGAGTCTCGCCATCGTGGTCGACCCGCTGGCCGGATCCGACCGCTTCCGACGCCAGCTCGTCGACGCGGTCTCCGCCCTTCGCCCCGGTCCTGCGGCCGACCTGTCCACCGACCTCGCTCCCCTGATCGCCGAGCCAGACGGCAAGCTGCGGCGCGGGCTCACCGAACTCGACACCGGTGAGGAATGGCTGGTCGAACCGAGCCGGGTGACCGACGGACTCTGGACGCCGGGGGTGCGGATCGGTGTCCGTGAGGGCTCATGGTTCCATCGCACCGAGTGCTTCGGTCCGGTGCTCGGCATCATGCGGGCGGACGACCTCGACCACGCGATCCGACTGCAGAACGGGACCGAGTTCGGGTTGACGGGTGGGCTCCACACGCTCGACCGAGCCGAGATCGATCATTGGCTGGCACGGGTCGACGTCGGCAACGCCTACGTCAACCGGGGGACGACCGGCGCGATCGTCCAGCGGCAGCCCTTCGGCGGCTGGAAGCGCTCGTCGGTCGGACCGGGAGCACACGCCGGTGGACCGAACTACGTCGCCCAACTCGGACGGTGGATCGACGACGCCGGCCCCCGAGACGAGGACTGGCTGGCCCGAGCGCTCGCCTCCGATCGAGCTGCATGGCACACCGAGTTCGGCCGGGACCACGATCCGACCGGGTTGTTCTGCGAGTCGAACGTCCTGCGCTACCGACCGCTCCCGTCGATCGCCGTGCGGGTCGACCGGGACGTGCCCGACGTGGTCCGGCGTCGAGTGGCGGCTGCGGCGGAACGGTGTGGTGTCCCGGTGGCGTGGTCGACGGCCGACGACGAGACGCAAGCCGAGTTCGCCGACCGACTCGGCTCGCTCGACGTGGAGCGGGTACGGATCCTCGGGACGGTCGGGTCGGACCTGCGCCAGGCGTCGATCGACCACGACGTCCACCTGGCCGACGGCGACGTGACGGCCGACGGTCGACGCGAGCTGCTGCACTTCCTCCGCGAGCAGGCGGTCAGCCGCACACTCCACCGCTACGGAAACGTCGTCGGCTGACCGCGGTCACGTTCCGCATCCGACCCCGGGCGTGCTCCCTACGGCAGGACGCCGGTGTGTGCGAGCGCGAGACGGATGAGGCGGTCGTGACCGCCGGTCATCTGTGATCGCACCTCGTCGCTGACCGCCTCGGCGGGCGAGAACCAGGCGAGATCGAGCGCCTCCTGGGTCGGCTCGCACTCGCCCTCGACCGGCACCACGTACGCGAGCGACACCGCGTGATGACGGGGGTCGTAGAACCCCGATCGATCGGGATCGGGGAAGTACTCGACGACGGTGAACGGGCTGGGGTTCGGCGGGACCTGCGGAAGGGCGAACGGACCGAGGTCCTTCTCGCAGTGTCGGAGCAGCGCCTCGCGGACCCGCTCGCCGAACAGCACGCGTCCCGTGACGACCATGCGGCTGATCGTCCCGTCGGCCGCGACACGCAGGAGCATGCCGACCTCGGTGACGTTGCCCAGAGCGTCGACGCGGACCGGGACGGCGTCGACGTACACGATCGGCACGTGAGCGCGCACCAACTCGAGGTCTTCGGGCGAGAGCCAGCCGGTCTCCGCCTGCGTGTCGGGCGTGTCGATCTCCGTCACCGGCTCATGATCCCACGCGTCGAGGCGGATTGCCGCGATCGCCGGGCACCTGTCACGCTGCGGCCGTGCACGACGACGCCGAGCGCTGGAACGCCCGCTACGCCGAGTTCACGGCGGCCGAACCGACCCCGCCGATGCCGCCCGACGCACTCGCATCCACCGGGCTGCTCGACGAGGTGGCCGCCGAGGGTCGTGCGCTCGACGTCGCCTGCGGTCGCGGCGCCCAGGCTGCCTGGGCCGCGGCACGCGGCCTGTCGGTCCTCGCTCTCGACGTCTCGTCGATCGCCGTCGACCTCACACGGCGGGCCGCGCGGCTCGCCGGGGTCGACGACCAGGTCGACGCCCGCGTGGTCGACCTCGACGACGGCCTCCCCCGCGATCTCGGACGGTTCGATCTCCTGATCTGCCAGCGCTTTCGCGGACCGCAGATGTACGACTCGTTCGTCGAGCATCTCGCGCCGGGCGACGAGCTCACCCCCGGCGGTCTGGCCGTCGTGACAGTGCTGAGCGTCGTCGGTGCGGAGTCACCGGGTCCGTTCCACGCTCGTGCCGACGAACTGGCGCACGCGTTCGATCGGCCCGATGTGCTCGTCCTCCACCACGAGATCGGCGACGGTCAGGAGTCGATCGTCGTCCGTCGTCGTTCGAGCTGACAAGCTCCGCCGATGACCACAGCACCCGACGCCGCCTCGCCCGCCGAGACATCACGGGTCGCGGTGCTCCAGCGCATTCCCGAGGTCGGGATCGATCGTCTGCGCGACGCTGGGTTCCGCGTCGACGCATCGGAACGTGAAGCCCCGCTCGATCCCACCGAGCGCGCCGCCATCCTCGCCGACGCAAGGGCCGCCGTGACGCTGCTCACCGACCGTGTCGACGACGCGTTCCTCGACGAGGCGCCACACCTCCGGATCGTGGCCAACGTGGCGGTCGGATTCGACAACATCGACGTGGCGGCGTGCGCAGCACGAGGGGTCGTCGTCACGAACACTCCGGGCGTGCTCACCGACGCGACGGCCGACCTCACCCTCGCCCTCCTCCTCGCGGTGACCCGTCGGGTCGGCGAGGGCGAGCGACTGATCCGGTCGGGGGCGTCCTGGTCGTGGGGGATGTTCATGATGCTCGGTCGAGGTCTGCGCGACCGGCAGCTCGGGATCGTCGG
This sequence comes from Actinomycetota bacterium, assembly GCA_039198505.1. GTDB lineage: Bacteria > Actinomycetota > Acidimicrobiia > Acidimicrobiales > Ilumatobacteraceae > Ilumatobacter_A. The sequence goes on from JBCCTP010000075.1 coordinate 8,116, forward strand.
CATGGGTGCGATCGGCACGGCCGTCGCCGAGCGGGCACGCGCGTTCGGCATGAGCGTCGCCTACCACAACCGGTCGGCGGTCGACGCCGAGCTGGCCGACCGACTCGGCGCCGAGCGCGTCGCGCTCGACGAGCTGTTCGCGACCAGCGACGTGGTGTCGCTCCACTGTCCACACACCCCGGAGACCCACCATCTCGTCGACGCATCCCGGCTCGCGTCGATGCGGCCCGATGCGTACCTCGTCAACACCGCCCGAGGCCCGGTGGTCGACGAAGCAGCGTTGGTCGCAGCACTCGAGGCGGGGCAGATCGCCGGGGCCGCGCTCGACGTGTACGAGAACGAACCCGAGGTGCATCCGGGGCTCGTCGATCGGGACGACGTCGTGCTCCTCCCCCACCTCGGTTCGGCCACGATCGAGACCCGCGACGCCATGTCCGACCTCGCCGCGCGCAACGTCGTCGCGGTGCTCACCGGCGAGCAGCCGATCACCCCGGTGGCGCCGCCGGCGACCTGACCACGCCTCGCGGGCGGCCGGGCAACGCTCGCCTCCACCGCAGACGGCGTCTCGACGATCTCTCCTGGCGGTCATCCACGGCGGGTGGCGTGGCAACATGGCGGGACCATGTCCAACGGCGACCAGCCCGCCCCCGGTGTGACCACGGGCGTCGGGAGACCGAACGAGCACCAGAACCAGTCGGCGCTCGACGACCTCGTCGCGCTCCTCGACCTCGAACCGATCGAGGTCAACATCTTCCGTGGCTCCTCCACCGACGAGGACCGCGTCCGCGTCTTCGGCGGGCAGGTCGCCGGCCAGGCGCTCATCGCCGCCGCACGGACCGTCGACGAACCCGGACGGCTCGTGCACTCGCTGCACGCCTACTTCCTCCGCCCGGGTGACCCGAAGCGACCGATCCTCTACGAGGTCGATCGGATCCGCGACGGGCGGAGCTTCGCGACCCGACGCGTCGTGGCGATCCAGCACGGCAAGGCCATCTTCAACCTCCAGGCCAGCTTCCACGACGAGGAACACGGCGGTCCCGACCACCAGATCGTGATGGACGCCGATCTGACACCGGCCGTCGAGCTGCCCGACTTCCACACCAGGATGGCGCCGCACGCCGAGCGGATCGGCGACTGGTACCACCGTCCGCGGCCCATCGATCTCCGCTACGTCGACGGCGATCCGTTCACGAGGAGGGGCGGCGAGGCGAAGGACACGCAGCACGTGTGGCTGCGCGCGAACGGGCGGCTCCCGGACGACCCGGTCCTGCACGCCTGCCTCCTCACCTATGCGAGCGACATGACGTTGCTCGACACGACGCTGCTCCCGTTCGGGCTGGCGTGGGACCACCCGGGCCTCCAGATGGCCAGCCTCGACCACGCGATGTGGTTCCACCGGCCGTTCCGGCTCGACGAATGGCTGCTCTACCAGCAGCGCGCGATCTCCACCAATGACGCCCGCGGTCTCGCGGGCGGCGCCATCTTCACCGCCGACGGCCGCCTCGCCGTCAGCGTCGTCCAGGAAGGACTCGCCCGCTTCACGCAGTGATCCGGCTCTCCACATGACACTCCGCCACCACCCCCCGGTGCGACGGATCCGCTCCGTCGCCCTGGCCACGACCGTGGCCGTCCTCGCCGTCGCGTGCGGCGGCTCGTCCGATGACGATGCCACGCCGGCCACGGCGGTCACCGTGCCACCGACCGACACCGACGCCGCCGACGAACCGGCCGAGTCGAGCCCGGAGACCGCTCCGGCCGAGACCGAGCCGCCGGCCACCGAACCACCGGCCACCGGCAGCGAGGCCGAGTCCGATCCGTCGGCCGACGGCGAGCCCGACGAGGCGAGCGCCGACGGCTCCGATGAGGCCGATGGGGGCGATGACCTCGGTGCAGCGCCGGGAGCCGACCTGCCGACGGCGAAGCCGGGCGACGAGGCGCCGCCGACCACGGCACCGGGTCCCCTCCCGATCCCTCGCATCTCGTTCGTGTCCGAGGGCGAGTACGTCACCCCGGTCGACCTCGCCGTCCGCCCGCTCGACCCCCGGCTCTACGTGGTCGAGCAGCGGGGCCGGATCGTCGCCGCCGACGCCGAGTCGAGCGCCGTCGTGCTCGACATCGACGACGTCGACACCACCTTCACCTCGGGAGGTGAGCAGGGTCTGCTCGGTCTCGCGTTCCACCCGTCCGACGACCTCGCGTACGTCGACTTCACGGCAGGGGACGGCTCGACCGTCGTCGCCGAGTTCGCGGTCGACCCGGCCACGGGCGCCTTCGACGTCGCGAGCTACCGCGAGCTGTTCCGCGTCGGTCAGCCGTTCCCCAACCACAACGGCGGAGGGATCGAGTTCGGCCCCGATGGAATGCTGTACGTCGCGCTCGGCGACGGCGGATCGGCCAACGACCCCGAGCGCGCGTCGCTCGACCTGAGCCGTGCACTCGGATCGATCCTCCGCATCGATCCGACCGGCGGCGACGGCACCCTCCCGTACGGCGTTCCCGACGACAACCCGTTCGTCGGCGTCGACGGGGTCGACGATCGCATCTGGGCGTACGGTCTCCGCAACCCGTGGCGCTTCTCGTTCGATGCGATCACCGGCGACATGTGGATCGCCGACGTCGGTCAGAACGAGTTCGAGGAGATCGATCTCGCTCCGGCCGACGAGTCCGGACGCAACGCCGGCGCAGGACTCAACTTCGGATGGAGCGCGTTCGAGGCCAACGAGCCGTTCAACGCCGACCAGCCGACCGATCGACACGTGCCGCCGGTGCTCGCCTATCCCCACAGCAACGGCGACTGCTCGGTCAGCGGCGGGACGGTCGCCCGCGACTCCACGGTCCCCGACCTCGACGGGTGGTACGTCTACGGCGACTTCTGCTCCGGTCGCATCTGGGCGCTCGACACGACCTCGGTCGGCATGGAGGTCGGACCCGACGGTGTCGGCACCCTCGTCGGCGATCCGATCAACGTCGAGATCGGTGGACTGCCGCAGCTGGTTGCCGTCGAGGCCGGACCCGGCGGCGATCTGTACGTCCTCTCGCTGTCCGGATCGATCTTCCGCATCATCCCGGCCTGACGCAGCCGGGTCGTCCGCTCACGCCAGCGCATCCTGACGGACCGCACTCACGTGCTGACGCGAACCGGGTGACGACACGCTCACGTCAGCGCATCCTGAGGTGTCCGGAGGATGCGCTGACGCGACGAGCGGCCCGATCCCGTCAACCGACGCGGTCGACGTCGATCCGGCGTTCGGAGACGTCGACCGACGTGACTCGGACGCGGATCTCGTCGCCCGGATCGACCCGACGAGCCGTGGTGCGGGCGATGACCGCCGGGTCACAGATCTGGATGCGCACACCGCGGTCGTCCTCGTCGGTGACGACCGCGTCGAACGTGTCGCCCACCCGGTCGGCGAGCAGGATCGCCTCGGCGAGGTCGATGGCCGCACGGTCGACCCGGTTGGCGCGGGTGTCGGACCGGCGCATCACCTCGGGAAGATCCTCGAACGCTCCGCGGATCTCGTCGGGCACCGAGCGGCCCTGACCGATCGCGAGCGCGGCCTCGACGACGTACCGGTCGGCGAGGCGGCGCAGCGGAGCGGTGGCATGGGCGTAGGTCGCCGCGACGGCGGCGTGCCACGGCCGCCCGTCGACGGTCGCGCCGTCGGGCGTCTCGCCCGTGCGATACGCGGACGCCGGTGTGTAGGACGCTCCGCCGCTCGATCGGCGGACGGCGAGCTGGAAGGCCGCCGTGCGTGCGTCGTCACGGGGCAACGACCTCTCGAACTCCCGCAGCCCGAGGTCCTTCGGCCAGTCGAGTCCGAACGCCCGGGCGGTGTGGCGCAGCCGACCGGTGCGGCTCTCGTCGACCGGGGGCATGGTGCGGAACAGGCCCGTGCCGGCCTCCCACAGCGCGTCCGCGACCGCCATGTTGGTGGCCAGCGACATGGCGGCGTTGTTCCGCTCCGACTCGTTGCGGGGCCGGAAGCGCAGGTCGTAGCCGCCGCCGTCACGGCGCACGACCTCCTGCTCGGGCCACTGGATCCGGTCGGCTCCACGAGCGGTCTCGGCCTCCTCGATCCGTCGAGCCAACTCGGGGAAGTCGGGTGGCAGGTCGTCGGGCGTGACGGTGGAGTACGCGAGCTTCGCTCGACTTCGGACCATCGCCCGCTCGGCTCCGTCGAGACGAACCGACCCGTCGTCGGCGACCCGCACGGTGAACACGACGGCCGGCTTGTCGCCGCCGGGCAACAGGCTCCCTGCGTCTTCGGCGATCTCCTCGGGGTGGAGTCCGGCCCGACCGTCGGGGAGGTACACGGTGACCCCACGCCGCCAGGCCTCGCGGTCGATCGGATCGCCGTGGCGGACGAACCACCCGACATCGGCGATGGCGTAGCGGAGGATCACGTCGGACCCGCTGCGCTCGACGGCGAACGCCTGGTCGAGGTCGGTGCTCGATGCCGGGTCGAGCGTGGCGAGCGGAACGTCGGTGCGATCGACGTGTTGCCATCGCCCTGCGGTCGACTCCGAGGGAGCGATCACGTCGAACGGACGGGCCGAGGCCTGGACCGCTGCGGCCCGCACCTCAGGCGAGTGCTCGCCGGGGACGTCGAAGTCGTCGCGCAGCTTCCGGAACCCCTCGATGAACTCGTCGGCCGACGCATGCTCGGCATCCAGCGACGTCACCCCGAACCGAGCCACGCCGGAAACCTACCGAGGCCGGCGCCCACACCTGGTGCCAGGTGTCCGGATCTGGCACGGGCAGAAGCGGACACATGAGCGCTGGTGAGCGTCTGAGTTCCGCCGATGAGGATCCGGGGTTCAGCGCCGCTCCTGTGCGGCGCGGGTCAGGAACGGGCGCCCATGAACATGGACTTAAGGGCCTCGTAGTACTCGATCACGTGGCCGGCACCGAGCACGACGGCCTCGAGCGGCACGTTCGACATCCGGACCGGCACCTCGGTCTCACGTTCGATGCGCTCGGC
>JBCCTP010000076.1:0-13046 GCA_039198505.1 Actinomycetota bacterium
CCGGCCGACTCTGGACGGGCGATCGCACGCGGTGACGTTGGGTCCTGGGTAGGACAGCGACCCCGTGCTCGGCATCTTCGGATCGCCTCAACAGGCGACCGGCCCTGGGATGGGGAGATCGACGAGATGCGCTCGACGCGTTCGGATCAGCGGAGTCGCGACGCCACCACGAACTCAGACCGCATTGGGGAACACGGGCTGCCTAGATTCAGCGTTCGAACCTATCGAGCCCACGAAGAGCGGATCGGACATCCCCAAGGGAGCGACCGGCTTGGCCGACGCCGATGTCGATCGGGGCTGATCGCGTCTCGCGCCGGGTGTCAGCGAAGCATCGAGATGCTCGGTCGCGACCTTCTGATCGGTTCAGGGACGCGCCCTGTGGGTGCTCATTCTGGATGCCATCGAGTTCGCGGAAGGAGCGGAGGATCGTGCTCCGCTACTGGCATCGACGACCACCGCTGACGCCCGCCGCCCCCATCGATGTGGCCTCACTGGACCGCAACGTCTGCGCGTTGCGCTAGTCGGGTGGAGTGACTTCGGCTGCGTCGTGCCGTCCGCGTTGGACGAGGAGCTCACGCAGGGTGTGGAACGAGTCGTCGTTGAGCCCAGCTGCGGATGCTGCACGCAGGGCTTCGACGCCGATCTCCTCGATGTGTTGTCTCTCCCAAGGCTCACCGTGCCGAGCAATGGCCGCCAAGATCCGTAGGCCGGCTGGCTCGGGCTGCAGATCCCGGCACCGCTGAGCCACCTCCCACGCGCAGTCGATCACGCCGTCTGTGATTTCAACAGTTCGTTCAGTCAGCTCTAGCCAGCGGATGGGCACCGAGTGACCTTCGAGCGCCCACCGGCCCGACCCGACAAGTGCGTCACCAGGCACGCCGTCGCCGGCACGGTCGAGGAGCTTCGTCCAGAACGTCACGCCACGTTCGGCGATCTCGCTCTGTTCCGCCGAGATGTCGAGAGAGAGACGAGCGATTTCGCTGGCGGCCTCGGTGAGTGCCCGCTCGTCCCCCTTCAGCCCTTCGATGATGCTGTCGAAGGAGTACCCGGGAACCTCCCAGAGATAGGCAATGAGTAGCCAAGCGACGGCGTTGTGGGTGCCGCGGCGAGCCGCCCCCAGCAGCCTGTCGAGCGAGCGCTCGAACAAGATCGGCGTCGGGCGTGAATACTTGACTGTCTGGTCGAACGTGACCGGCCCGAGCGCATCGTCGAACAGCCGGGCGTCGTGTTGGTCGAGCCACGCGCTCGCGATCGCTTCTATGAAGGGGCGGCTCGCCGCGATGACAGCTCGGAGTTGGAGTCCGACAGCGCCATCGACGGACAACACCGCCGTGAGCATCGTCTTCAAGCGCTCACTTGCTGCGCCTGTTCGACGGAACTCCCAGCCGCCCAACGCGATTGCGGCCTGCAGGCCCCGGCCGTGACGGCTGTTGATCGCGTGGTGAAGAGGGTCGTCGTGCCCCTCCGAGTCGAGGTATTGGTCGGCTGGGCGCACATCGTCGGGTCGATCGCTTGCCAGCTCGAGTGCGAGTTTCCAGCAGCCGGCGAGATCGTCGTTCAGTTCGGCGTCTGCATCCGCGAGTGCGTCGATGAGTTCGACGGCGGAGACGTCGACCTGCGACCAGCTGTCCTCGAACTCGAAGCCATCTCTCCCGATCGGTGTCGGGTCCCATCGCTCCGTCGTCACGAGTGTGATCGCGGCAATGACTGCAGGCGCGCGGTCGACGATTCGTGCTGCGTTCGTCTGGAGTGCTCTCAGGTAGTGGTCGACGTACACCGGTTCGCGCATCGCCGTGACAATCGCTACGGGGTCCTCGGCCCAGTCCTCCGGACGCTCGCTCGCAAGCACCTGGATCGTCCGCCCGAGCTCACGGGCACTGACACCCCATGGGTCGTCCGCAGTGGGGCGCCATCGAGCCGCTCGCGAAGCGGCGTCGAGTGGCGCCAACGCTGCAAGCTCATCCCGGCTAATCGGTGAGCTCCCAACCATTGCGCCGGACATCGGCATCCGCCGGTCGAGGGCGCCGACGTCAGGCGGGCCATGCACGAGCGTCACGGCGTCGATTGCTTCCTCCCATCCGGCAAGCACCGACGGCGGCAAGAGCATCGACCATCGCCACGCGCGCGCCGAGTCACGACCGACTCCGTCCGGATCGACCGGTGCTGCAGGGGGAACTCCGAACGCCGCTCTCAGAAGCTCGGTCTCCTCGCCGGCCAACGGGGCGAGGTCATCGATCAGCACACGATCGTCGCCGGTGGCGGTCTCTGAGGCGAGCCGCTCGGCGAGATGAAGCAGCTTCGCTCGGCGCTCGACGTCAGTGGCACCGGCGAGGACCTGACACACCATCCGCTGGCCGAGTTCACCCTCGAGCATGCCGACGAGGTCGAGCATCCTTGGTGTCGCCAGTCCGAGCTCTCTCGCACGAGGGATCGCGCGGGAGAGGAGGCACGCAACGTTGAGGACCATCTCCGATCTGTCGTCCGCCTCGATCGACAGCGCTGCGATGTCCAAGGCCAGGAACCGCTCCTCGTTCGCGAGTCGGCGGAGCTTGAGCGCGATCAACTCGAAGCGCTCGTCGAGATTGGCTGGCGTCAGCCCGTCGATCAGTCGTGCGATGAGTCGTTGCGTCAGATGTCCGCCTTCATGACGAGGCTCGTTGCCGATCAGAGCGTCTGCGATCACGACCTGCGCCCGATCGGACGCGTCCAGCTCCTTCGACGCCGTTCCCGCAAGTACGCGCACCCCGTGATCGGCAGGAAACTGCCGCGCAAGCTCGGCCACGACCGGGTATCCGGCGCGCCCAAGCCAACACGCGGTGCGTGCGATCTCGAACGCAGCGACGGGGCGCTGCTCCTTGGGCAAGGAAACCAATTCCTTCACCGCCTGGTCGAGGACCTCAGTGACCACCTCGTCGGCGACTCGCCGGTCATCTGTCGTCAGCGCCGCGACCGGCCAAGGCTCGCCGGCGACGGGAAGTCCGATGAGGCCGGCCCGTCGCATGGGTTCCAACCAAGCCGGGTCAGCCAAGCGTTCGAGAAACAGCCGAACGTGGTTGCCGTTCAGCGCCAGCGATCGAAGCTCACCGAGCCGTTCGATTGTGAACGGCAGTGCGGCAAGCTCTCCGAGTCGGCGTGCGATGTCGCTCGGTGGCGCGAACAGGCGAGTGAACCAAGCAACGGTGTCGACATACAGCGTGCGGACTTCCGCTGCGGAAGCATCTGCATGAAGGACGGCCTGAGAGGTGTCTCGGACTCGCTGATACTGAGCAGTCGGGTCATCCTCCCCCTCCAGCGGCCCGACACCGGTCCGCTGCCTGAACCAATCCAGCAGCTTCCTCGTCATGAACGCCTGACGATGACCATCCCGTGCGAGCCCGTCGAGTTTCGAGCCCAACTCAGCGCGTGCAGCGGGCTCGTCAGCGCCTGGCTGTTCGCACACGAGCTTGTATCGCTCCCACGCACCCAACGCCGTCCGAAGCCCGCCCTCGGCGCCCGGTCGATCACGAACCACCGAATCGAGCGCCTCACGGACGTTGTAAGCCGCGCTCTCTGCAAAACGGAACTCGTCGTCCTCGGCCGAGAGTCGAATCAGCTGGGCGGCTGTGCCCAGGCACTTCAGGACGCGTCCACCCGCACGATCCCCGAGCTCGGCGACGATTCGCTGCGCGACGACTCGATCGACGACCGGGACCGACTGCACATCAGGATTCTCGGAAGCGGCCATCGGGTCCCATCATGAACGACCGGTGTGGCCAATCCCGTCACATTTGGTTGCACCCAGGTCAGCGGCCCCTGGCCCGTCACGTGTTCCGCCAAGCTGAGCGTCCGCTACAGCGGGAACGCGTGCCACACCGCCTTCTGCGCCGCCTTGCACGCCTCAGCGGTGTCCCACCCCGACAGGGTGATCGTGCCGTCGTGGATCGCGTTGTTGCGTGGCCGCAACACGAGCGTGCGGAACTTGTCGGCGACCCCGTCGGCAAGTCTGCCGGCTTCGTCGAGCGCTGCGATGAGACTGCCGAGCGTCGGTCGGCGCGGGGTAACCCCGCACTCGTCGGCGATCCGAGTCAGTGACAGCTCGGTTGCAGTCGCAGCGTCGAGGATCGCCTTGCGCATCTGACCGCGGTCGTACGCGGCGCGGGCGTCGCGCAGCATCAGGTGCGCGAGCGGCGGCGGCTCATCGGCACACGCCTTCGTGAGTGCGAGTTCGACAACGTCACGTGACGCCGGTGTCGGCCATATCGAATCGAGGCGGAGGATTCCACCGTGCCCGAGGCGGGTCCCGCCGTCATCGAACGTCGCAAGGCCCGAACCTTCGACGTGAGCGGTCCAGCGCGGATGGTCGTGGTCGAGGTCCTGGAACGTAAATGTCTCGATCCACGACCGGAACGTGTCGTGCCAGCGATTGAGGTGCTTGAACAACTCGTCGGCGAGCCGCGCGGTCACGTTGTCGGCAACGCCAGGCCGGGCCGGGCCAAGGTCGCAGTCGGCGCCGAAGACACCGATCAGAAGCTTCCGAATCTCGATCCCCTCTTCGGGCGCGTCGCCGCCATCGTCGTCGCTGTCACCGTGTTCCGGAGTCGCAGCCCACGCAGTGAGGATCCGTCCGGTCACGGGCAGCACGAGCGAGTCTCCATCGCGCGCGGAGTCGATCAGGGTGGAGTCGTCGACGTCGAGTTCGTCGGTGTCGTCCTGGTCGGCGGGGACGCGCACGTCGACGCGGGCTGCGCCGATCGTGCCGGTGGCGCGAACGCCCAGCGCGTCCTTGCGCGCGGCGACCGCGATTGGTAGCCGGTACGCGCCGTACACGGCTGGGTTGGCGGCGTCGAAGCGAGGTTCGGGGTCGGCTGTCATCGACTCGTTGCGGGGCCGGTTAGCTGCGGCCCCGCCTCACCTCCCTCGTTGCAGTACACGGACCTTCTTCGGCGCGCGGTATCGGGTCAGCACGCTGAAAGCAGAATGTCAGTTCGAGGTGACCTCGACTCAAGTTCGTGATCGGCTTCGCGAGCGGCGATCTGCTCCGTAGCGACTCCGTCCGCCGTCTCAAGTGTTGGGGTACCGTTCCGCGATGGCGATCAAGTCGGAAGATCTCCGACGGGAGGCGATGAACCTTCCTGAAGGCGAGCGCGCTGAGCTCGCCGCCGAGTTGCTCGTCAGCCTCGAACCGAATGCGGTCGACGACGACACAGACGTCTCATCGCTGTGGTCGACCGAGATCGAGCGCCGAGCACGGCACGTGATCGAAGGCGCTTCGAGCACCGAGAGTTGGGCGACGGTCCGCCAACGACTCGCCGACTCCCTCGGACGTTGAGCCGCGAGGTTCGCCTCGTCGACGAAGCCGTCGCCGAGCTCGAGGAGGCGACGGAGTGGTACGAGCAGCAGTCGGCCGGATTGGAGCTGGTGTTCCTCGCAGCAGTCGATCGTGCAATCGATGCGATCGTCCGGTGGCCGGATGCCGGGACGCCTGTCGAAGGCGTTGCCGAGGACCTGCGGACGCGCCGAACGTCGATCGCGAGATTCCCGTACTTCATCGCCTACGTCGACGCCCGAACCACTGGGAAGAGCGGTCACCGCACTGATCACCTTCCGCGCACGATCACCGCAGGTCAGGGCACCAGATCGGGTCAGATGGCGCACATCGGGCCGGGGCTCATGCCTTCCGGGCGGATCACCGCGATCGGCGGGCGCCTTTCGCCTCCCGATCGGGTGGGCACGATCGGGCCCGCAGGTTCCCCGAGGGGAACCTGCAAAGGTGCATCCCTTCTCGCCACCCGGACACACGACCCCCTGGAGCCGACCTCGCACGAGGCACGACCCCGCGAGGCGGGCCGCCCCCGACACCGACCTGACGCAGACGAGCGCTCGCGGCGCTCTGCCCCGGACCGACGGCTGATCTGCGGCCCTCGCAGCGTGCCGGGTGACGCATGCGCCCCGCAGGCGCGTCCCTCCGAGAGGAGTCGGCTGCCTTTACGACGGTAACGACCAACGACCCGGAGCGAGGCCCGAACAATGACCGACACCGCAACGCCGACCGCCCGAACGATGACCGTCACGCAGGCGGCGGCCGTGCTCGGCATCTCGAGGACGACAGCGTACGAGTGCGTCCGGTCGGGCGAGCTGCCGGCGCTCCGTCTCGGTGGACGGATCGTCGTGCCAACCCGGGCGATCGACGAGCTGCTCGACCGAGCGTCTGCGATCGCCGGCGGCTGAGCTGAGTCAGTCGACGTCAGTCGAACATCATCGACTCAACCGTCGCCGCCGCCTCTCGCGAGATGCCGGGCGTGACGTGCGAGTAGAGATCGAGGGTGATCGCGATCGACGAGTGTCCGAGTCGCTCGGACACGACCTTCGGGTGAACGCCGGCCTTCAGCGACAGGGTCGCGTTCGTGTGGCGGAGATCGTGGAGACGGATCCGGGGCACGTCGGCCTCGGCGACGAGCTTCTCGAAGTGGTGGGAGAACGAGTCCGGACTCACCGGCTCTCCTGTCGGGGCCCTGAAGACGAGGTCGTTGTCGTCGGCCCACGCCGGCCCGGCAGCGAGTCGCTCCTCGGCCTGGAGCTGTCGCTGCTGGCGGAGCGCCTTGATCGTGGCGTCGTGGACGTAGACGGTTCGTCGGCTCCCGGCCGTCTTCGGCTTGCCGATCGCGAGCTTGCCGTTGACCGCGGTCACCGTCTGCACGATCGCGATCTGGAACGCGTCGAAGTCGACATCGCTCCACCTCAACCCGAGCACCTCGCCTCGGCGCATTCCGGTCAGCGCGAGCACCGAGAACGCGTGCCGCAACCTCGACCCCTGTGCGGCGACCGTGAACGTCTTGAGTTCGTCGGACGTCCACGTCGTCATCTCCGAACGCGTCGCCCTCGGAGCACGAGCTGCTGCCGCAGCGTTACGAGCGACCAGACCGAGCCGCTCGGCGTCGGCCAGCGCCTTCCGCAGCACGACATGAGTGTTCCTCACCGTCTTCGGTGCGAGCGGCTGACCGTTGCGGCCACCGCGGTCGAGCAGGTCGGCGTAGAAGGCCTCGATCTGCAGCGGCGTGAGCGACTGCAGCTTGTATCGGCCGAGGTGCTTCCGAAGCCGCTTCACCGCGACGACGTACGAGTGGTGAGTGGTCGGCCGGACGTGCGCTTCGAGCCCGTCGAGCCACTGGTCGAGGTAGTCGTCGAGGCGGACGCTGCTCGACGACACGACGGTGCCGTCGATGACGTTCTTCTGCAGTTCGGCGAGCGCCTCCTCGGCCTCCCGCCGCGTCCGGAAGCCCTGGCGACGGATCTGCCGCCTTGCTCCGGTCTCGGGATCGACGCCGGCGTCGACACGGAAACCCCACGAGCCGTGCCGCTTGGTCACCGAACCCCGTGCCATCTGGGCAGGCTACGCGGGTTCTGTGACCTTTTCGTGACCGTCGGGGTGTTCGTTTGCTGGACCTGTCGTGCTTCAACCAAGAAAACACCAGCTAGATGGTGCCCGGGGTGGGACTCGAACCCACACGAATCTCTCGATTCAGGGGGGTTTAAGCCCCCCGCGTCTGCCAGTTTCGCCACCCGGGCGGCGTCCCACACCGTACGAGAGGTCGGCGACAGACCCGCCGACACTCACCGAGCCGACTGTCAAGAAAGTGTCCGTGTCGCTCCGCGAAGACTCAACCTCCGCACGACGGACGCCGACCTCACAGGTATGGGCCAGACGACCGCCGCCGCCATCGGGCTGCTGGCGCGCGCCCCGCTGCCGACGATGCTCATCGATCGCGACGGCGTGATCAGCTGGCACAACGGTGCTGCCCGCGACCTCCTCGACTCCGATCACGACCTCGTCGGTCGCCCACTCGTCGACATGATGGCGCCTCTCGAACGAGCCGCCATCGCTGCGACGATCACGGACGCCTCCGACGGCGACACCGCGACGAGTCGTCGCCAGTCAGTCACCGTGGTCGTGGACGGACTTCCCTCGGCCCTCGAACTGCACGTCCAGCGTGCCGACGACACGACCCTCGTCGCACAGCTCGTCGCCGCCGCCGATGAGTCGTCGGGCGCGACGCCCGAGGAGCAGCATGCGTTCCGCACCGCGCTCCTCGAGCTCAGCGAGCTGTCGCACGAGCACGACGACGAGCGCGAGTTCTACTGCGAGTTCATCCGCCGAGCCGTCGACGTCGTTCCCGGCGCACAGGGTGGGAGCATCCTCCTTCGCCGGCCCGGGACCGACGAGTTCCACTTCGTCGCCGCCGAGGGGTTCGACCTCGCCGCGCTCCAGGAACGCCACCTCCTCGTCCACGAGATGTTCCGCGATGTCGAACAGCCGTCGGCCACGATCAACCGCGACCTCGTGTCGCCCGAGGTCGACCCGGCGAAGCGGCGTTGGCTCCGCGACGCGGGACGCATCCACGAGATCGTCACCAACGTGTCGGCACCCGTGCTCACCGACGGCGAGGCCGTCGCCTTCGTGAGCCTCGACAACTTCGACGACCGCAGCGCGTTCACGTCGTCGAGCGTCGAGATGACCACGGTGCTCGGCCGACTGGTCGCCGACTTGATCAAGCGTCGGGCGCTCGAGACCGAGCTGCGACGCGAGCGCGAGTCGTTCAAGCACCTGGCGCTGCACGACGGTCTGACCGGACTCGCCAACCGCCGCCACCTCGAGGCCGCCCTGGCCGAGGCGGTCGCGACGTCGAATCGCACCGGCCGCTCCCTCTCACTGCTCTTCGTCGACATCGACGATTTCAAGGTCATCAACGACGAGCTCGGCCACGACGTGGGCGACCGCGTGCTCATGGCCGTCGCCGACGCGCTGCGCCTGTCGACCCGCGCGGTCGACGTGGTCGGGCGCTGGGGCGGCGACGAGTTCCTCGTGGTGGCTCCCCGGCTGGCCCGGCGTGCGCACGCGATCGAACTCGGCCAGCGGATCCTCGAGATGTTCGGGTCGGGCGTCACCCTCGACGACGGCCGATGCGTGCCGTGCTCGCTGTCGGTCGGCGTGGCCTGGAGCCGAAACGCCGCGGAAGGAGCGCACACGCTGCTCCGTCGAGCTGACGACGCGCTGTACGACGCGAAGGTGGGCGGCAAGGACACGGTTCGAGCCGCCAGCGTCTGACGGCCGGGACACATCGCCGCCGCAGGGATCGACCGCTACGCCACGTGGGCCGCCGCCTCGTCGGCGGCGACGACCGACCACAGATCGGTGCGCAGACGATCGGCCTCGGGCGACCCGAGCCGGTTGGCGACCACGACGCCCTCGATCATGTCGCCCACGACCGCTTCGCGCGGGCGATCCCTCACCCGCACGGACACGACGACCCCCTCGGCCGACCCGGTACGAGCGGGCCGGCGCCGGATGGTGCGATCGGCGCCCACGACTCGCGGCGGACACCGGAAACTCGGCACGACGAGACCACGACGCTGGGCGGCCCGACTGATGCGGCGGGCGACGGCGGCGAACTCGACGGTCGAGGCGAACTCCACGTGACGATCATGCGCGCGGGGGTGTGACACGGTTCCGTGAGCGACACGAGACCCTCCGGGCTCCGACACCTCCGGGCCTGCGACAGCCCCGGACCGGCTCGACCCTCAAGAATCCGTCCCACCTGGTTGACGACCCTCAACCGCTGCGGACCGTCGGCCGATCATCGAGACATGGCGGCGGACCCCTCGACGATCGAACGACACGGCGCACCGATCCCCCCGATCGGACTCCTGGCCCACGTCCCGATCGCCGCCATGGTCATCGACGCCGACCTGCGCATCCGGTGGCACAACGACGCCGCCCACCGCGCCCTGACCGCCGGCCCGACGAGCGATCCGGCCGTGCCGCTCCCCTCGATCGCGTACGTCGGTCACGACCTGACCGAGGTGATCGAGGACGTCGGCCACCAGTCGATCGCGGCCGGACTTCGCAACGTCGCCCGTTCCCGCAGCGGCAGCGTCGAGCGCCTCCCCGCCACCGTTCGGAACTCGGCCGGCCAGCCGGTCCCGATCGAGCTCCATGCCACGCCGGGGCTCGACGAGACCGTCGTCATCCAGATCGTCGAACGACGAGAGAACAGTGGTGCCACGCTCGAGCAGCAACGCGACTTCCGTTCCGCTCTCCTCGAGCTGAGCGAGCTCTCCCATCGCCACATCGACGACACCCGCTTCTACGGCGTCCTCCTGCAGCGGTCGATCGAGGTGATTCCGGGTGCCGAGGCCGGCAGCATCCTCCTTCGCGTCGACGACTCGGACGAGTACGAGTTCGTCGCCGCGCAGGGGTTCGACATCGACGCACTCCGGTCGAGGCGGATCCGGTCGGACGAGCTGATCGACGACATCGAGAACCCGAAGGCCACGATCGTCCGGCGACCGTTCGAGGGCGAGTACGACGTCACCGAGGCCACCGCCGAGTGGTTCGCCGAGGTGGGACGGACCGAGGAGATCACCTCCTCGATCTCCGCCCCCGTGGCGTCGGAGGGGACCGCGATCGCCTACCTCTACCTCGACTCGTTCGAGGCCTCGAACCCGTTCACCTCGGTCAGTCTCGAGATGGCGACCGTGCTCAGCCGACTCATCGCCGACCTGATCCGGCGCCGCTCACTCGAGGCCGAGCTGCGCATGGAACGCGAATCGTTCAAGCACCTCGCCCTGCACGACGGCCTCACCGGGCTCGCGAACCGCCGGCACGTCGAAGCCGCCATCATCGACGCCGTCTCCGCACCCGCCGGTCACGAGCGGCCGGTCGCCGTGCTGTTCGCCGACGTCGACGACTTCAAGCGGATCAACGACGAGCTCGGGCACGACGTCGGCGACCGGGTCCTCCGCGCCGTCGGCGACGCGCTGCGGCTCGCCACCCGCTCCGACGACGTGGTCGGCCGATGGGGTGGCGACGAGTTCGTGGTCGTCGCCACCGGCGTCACGAATCGGATGGACGCCCACCGACTCGGCCAGCGCGTGCTCGAGATCTTCGGCGACGAACTCCACCTGGAGGACGGCCGGACGGTCGCCTGCCGGCTGTCGATCGGCGTCGTCTGGAGCGACGGCCGCGACGAGAGCGCCCACGGCCTGCTGCGTCGCGCCGACGGTGCGCTCTACGAGGCCAAGCTCGCGGGCAAGGGCGTCGTGCGACTCGACGACGGTCGCTGACGGTCAGCCGCCGGCATCCTCACCCTCCTCCGCTGTCGTCACCGCCTTCGCCGTTCTCGCCCTCGTCGCCGTCCTCCGCTGGAGGCGGCGGATCCGGAAGGCCGCCGCGCCCGAGGTACACCATCACCTTGGCGTTCGCGAGCCCCGAAACCTGCGGCGCCTCGTCGAACACTCCGATCGCCACCTCGTCCGGCTCGACCACCTCGGCAGGATCAAGCACGACGTCGTATCCGAGCGAGCGGGCGAGCTCCTCGGCCTCGGCGCGGAACTCCTCGTCGACGGCGAAGATCAGCGTGGTCGGTACCTTCGCCGCACCGTTGAGACCGCGCACGTCGGAGTAGCCGAGCTCCCGGACACGATCGACCACCGGGGTCAGCAACTCGCCCTCGTTGGTGCCGTTCACCACCACGACGGCGACGAAGAACGCCTCGATCGGCGGCTCGGTCGGAGGCGGCGGCTCCGTCGTGGTGGTCGTCGTGGTCGTGGTCGTCGTGGTGGTCGGCGGGAGCGTCGTCGTGGTCGTGGTCGTCGTGGGCGGCAGCGTCGTCGTGGTGGTCGTGGTCGTCGTCGTGGTGGTCGTGACCGGCGCGGCCTCGTCCGACGTCTCGAGGACGATCAGCGTGATCACGAGCGTCGCAGCGACCGCGCCGAGCACGAGATTGAGGAGCGTCGTACGGCTCATGACCGGCGGCGACACTACCGACGCGTCGGGCGCCGGTGGGGGTTAGTGTCCGCGGTCGTGGCGACGTCGGGAGAGGGATCCTCCGTCCCGGTCGTCGAGCTCACGCCGACACAGAAACGCACACTCGACGCGCTCCGACTCGTCGGCGATCCGCCGGAGTTCGACGCCGACGACATCGCCGAGATCGCCGACGAGATGCGTGCCACGCTCGCCGACGTCGCCGCCCGCCTCGACCCCGACACCACGCTGTTCGTCTCGAAGCACCGAATCGGTTCGGTCCTCGACTGCGAGGAGTTCCACCTCGTCGACCGGGGCTTCGAGTGGACGCCGGCCAACGCCGCCGGCACCATCGCCCATCGGGCGATCCAGCTCACGCTGAACTGGCGTGGCGAGGTGGTCCCCGCCGACCTGGTGGACGAGGCGATGACCCGACTCGCCGACGAGGCCCGCGGGATCGGCGAGTGGATCGACGGCCTCTCCCCCGCCGACGACGCCGACACCCGCGGTCACGCCATCAATCGGGTGACCGGCTTCCTGTCCGACTTCCCGCCGCTGTCTCGTCGGTGGCACCCGATGACCGAGACCTCCATCCGATGGCCGGTCGCCGGCCCGATCGTGCTGTCGGGAAAGGTCGACCTCGTGTTCGGCCGGCCCGAGGGCCGACGTTCCCGCAAGGTCGTGATCGACTTGAAGACCGGGCGCCCCTCGCTGCGCCATCGCCAGGACCTCGGCTTCTACGCACTCGTCGAGACCCTGATCCGATCGGTGCCACCCCGCCGGGTCGCGACTTTCTACCTCGACGCCGGGGAGGCGCAGGTCGAGGACGTGGGAATCCCGTTCCTGCGCAGCGCCCTGCGGCGGACGGTCGACGGCATCCACGCACTGGTCGAGGTCGAGCTCGAGCGGCGCCCGCCGATCCGCCGACCCGGCGTCGCGTGCCGATGGTGTCCTCTCGCCGACGACTGCGACGACGGGACCGCGTGGCTGGCTGCAGCCGACACGTACTGAGCCGTTCCTAGACTTCTCCGATGACGATCGATCGATCCTCGAAGGTGTACGTCGCGGGCCACCGTGGGCTCGTCGGGTCGGCGATCCTGCGCCGGCTGGAGGCCGACGGCTTCACCGACATCGTCACGGCGACGCGTGACGAACTCGACCTGCGCGACCAGTCCGACGTGTCGGCGTGGTTCGCCGAGACCCGGCCCGACCACGTGTTCCTCGTGGCCGGCACGGTCGGCGGGATCATGGCCAACAGCACCCGGCC
>JBCCTP010000077.1:0-13026 GCA_039198505.1 Actinomycetota bacterium
ATCACGACCGTCGCTCCGTCCGGCGCGACATCGAACGTGCTGACCCCATCGAACGCCTCGATCGGGAACGTCGTCGACCATCCCTCCGAGATCGAGCGGATCGTGACGCTGAGGCCGTTCGCCTCGGCGCGCGCCTCGCCCGGCCCGTGCACGATCACGACGGTGTCGCCATTCTCCGCCAGACGCTCGAAGCTCTGGCCGCTGATCCGATACGTGTCACCGAGTCGTGGGAAGACACCCGAGGAGATCAACACCGAGTCGTCGCGCAGGTCGCGGACCTCATACCGCACACCGGCGGAGCCGTTCGGCAACGTCGTGTCGATCGATTCGAGGTACACGAGCACACTGTCGTCGACGACCGTCGGACGCTCGGCGTTGAAGTTCATCACTCGGTCGGTGATCCGCCCCGTCGCCACCTCGACGACGATGAACTCGAAGATTGCCCGGACCACCACCACGGAACAGTCGAGAGCGGTGCCGTACACCTCGGCCGAGAGGCGGCTCGGGACGACCACTCGACGGTCGTCGGACTGATCGCCGTCATTCGCCAGCAACACCACCTCGCCGGAGGTCGCATCCGGGTCGGTGCTCAACGCAATCGGGGTGAACGGGCAGTCGGCTTCCCAGTCTTCCCGGCTGTCGTAGAGACGGACCGGGGTGAGTGGTGTGAAGAAGTCCTCGGACGTGACGAAGCCGGTGACGTCGTAGATCAGATCGGCCGTCCCCGACGACAGCAGACACATGTCACCGGACGCGTCGAGCTTGGCGAGCGACCCGTTGGCGACACCGCCCGGACCGCTCCAGTTGAGCGACGCCGTGAACGGAGCGCTCGGCGTGCAGGGGAACGCCGTCGCGAAGCCATTGGACGCCTGACGTGCTGCTGTGAGGTTTCCGAGCACGGCCACAGCATCGGCCGGCGCGCCGACGTCGACCGTCCGTCGCTCGGAGGCCCCGAACGGCGCTCGTGGGCCGCCCTGGCCGGTCCGACTGTCGAACACCCGGTTCGGCGTGGCCAGCAGGGTCAGACCGGCGGCGTCGGTGGGCATCGACGCCACGACGTCGACGAGCACGTTCACGTCGGCCGATGCCACGAGACAGACCGCTCCTCCGTCGCCGAGATTCGAGATCACGAAGTTGGGAACCGCCGCCGGGCCGGTCCAGTTGACGGTGGACGTGTCGGGAAAGCGACCGCCGCACGGGTACGAGGTGACGAAGCCCGGCTCGGCGCCGCCGACAGCGGTCAGCGTGAACGCCGCTCCACCGGCGTCGGGAGCGATGCCGGCCTCACCTGCGAGTTGGACTCGGAACTCCTCGCCTGCCCGCAGGCGCTGTGCATTTCGCGTGTCGACGACGCGTACCGGCCTGTCGAGCGCGGAGAGGTCGGACCCGGCGGGGACGTACCCGGCGAGATCGACGATGGCATCGGTGGTCTCGCTGACCTCCAGACAGATCGAGCCGGCGGCGCTGAGCCTGGTGAGCACCAGCGACTGCGTGAGCTGGCCGGCGGCGTGGTTGACGACCGACGTCGTCGGCGTCGCGCCCTCGCACGGCCACAGCGTCACGAATCCCGCTCCGGCGGCTCTCGCCACGCCCACGTGGACCGCCACCATCTCGGCATCGGTCGGCACACCGTTCTGACCCGCGACAGGAAGCTCGAGGACGGTCGACCGGGCGATGGCCCCGCCGGATGGTTGCGCCTCGACGCTCGTTCCGACGGCAATGATCGTGGCCGCACACGCGCTGAACGACAGGACTCGTGCCACGATCCGCCTCATGGCACGAGTATGACCAATCTCTCGCCGGATCACACACCGGCGCCGGGGCGAGTGCCGCAGCACCGCCCGGACCGCCTCAGCGGCGAAGGCCGAGGTCGGCGACGATCTTGCGGTAGCGCTCGACGTCCATCGAGCGGACGTAGTCGAGCATGCGGCGGCGGCGGCCGACCAGCATGAGGAGACCACGACGGCTGTGGTGGTCCTTCTTGTGCACCTTGAGGTGCTCGGTGAGGTGGGAGATGCGCTCGGTGAGGAGTGCGATCTGCACCTCGGGCGAGCCGGTGTCGGACTCGTGGGTGCGGTGCTTCTCGATGGTCGAGGTCTTGTCGGGCACGGTGCTGCCTCTGCCTTCCGAATGGAGGTCGCAACCGGACCGGGCGGCTCGGCTGCATCGCGCTCGAGCCCTCCTCGTGGAGCCGACACGTGGTCGGCGATCCCGAGGCGCCCGAACGGACCCCGCAATGCTACGGATCCACGTTCGTGACACCAACGCACCGCCCGCCGAATGCGGTCGCGGTGGGCGCCGACCACCCACCGTGTCGACGCCGCGCGTCACCTCGGACGGCATCGAAACGGCATCGCGAACAGGTCCCCATTTCTGCCCACATGACGACAGATCACGGAGCCGTGACGACAGATCACGGTGTGGTGACAAGTGCGCGACACCACCTCTCGGGTCGTCGTGCGTCCGTAGATTCACGAACCGACGTCACCGCTGACGCACCACTCGGCGATGCCCGGCGTCCGCCCCCGGTCACCACCGACGGATCGAACGACCCGTCCACGACTCACCATGCGCTCCCCACTCCGACCGCTCGCCCCCGCCGCCCTCGCGCTCGCACTCGGTGCCTGCGTCGACGGCTCGGTGAGTTCGTCGGCCGACACGGCCGCCGCCGCACCAACCACCATGGTCGTCGCCCCCGACGAGCCGTTCCCCGACGAGCGATGCGCCGCGAACCGTTCCGCCGGTGAGATCGTGATCGCTGCCGAACCCCGCTCACTGGGTGCCGCGGGAACCACGGACGTCGCGGTCGCCGCGGACCGTGGATACTTCGCCGATCTTTGTCTCGAGGTCGCCGTCGTGACCGACGAGGACCCCCTCGGAACGCTCGCCGACGGCCGCGCCCACTTCGCCGTCGCGCCCTCGTTCTCGGAGGTGGTCCGACGATCGCTCGCCGGCGAGACCGAACTCCTGGCCCTCACCGTCGACGGCCGCACCAGCCTCGACACGCTCATCGTCGCCCCTCCCACTGCGACCGATCCGATCGACCCGACCGGTTGGACGATCGCGGCGACCGGCGAACTCCCCCGCCCCGTGTCCGAGCTGATCGGTCGCCTCGGGGCCTCCGCCGACGCCGTCGAGGTGACCGACCCCGACGATCGTCGCATCGTCGACCTCCTGGGGCCCATCGGTGACGTCGATGCCGTGGTGGGTTCCAAGAGCACCGACGTCGTCGCACTCGAGCGCGACGGCGTCGGCATCGAAGTGCTGGATCCGCGCGAGTACGGCGTCGCAGGATCGTTCGGCGTGCTCGTCACATCGGCCGAGTTCCTCGACGACAACGCGATCGTCACCGTCGACGTCGTACGAGCCGTCCTGCACGGTCTCGACGATGCGGTCGCGACGCCCGACGATGCGATCGAGTCGGTCGCCGACTCCCCGATCGGCACGGTGGTCGCCGCCGACGACCTCGAGCTCGCCTCACTCCGCTGGCTCGTGGAGGCCGACCTCATCGTGACCGGCACCCCCGAGGGCGTCGGCTTCGGGTCACCGGTGATCGACACGCTCCAGGCCGAGCTCGAGAACTCGACCGATGCCGTCGGTGCCGCCGATGCGGCCGACCACGTGGCCGACGGTGTGGCCGCGTCGGTCTACGACGGCGACGCGTTGCTCATCTGGCCGAGCTGACCCGACCTCGCTGACCGGGCCGCCGCTCAGGACGCGTTGAAGTCGATCAGCAGACTCCGCGCCTGTTCCACGTCGTCTCGCAACTGAGCGACGAGCGCATCGATGCCGTCGAACTTCCGTTCCGACCGCAGGAAGTGCGTGAAACGCACCCGCGCCGGCTCGCCGTACAGGTCGCCGTCGAAGTCGAGCAGATGCGCCTCGAGCAGCGACGAGTCGGCGTGCTCGTAGAAGGTCGGTCGACGACCCAGGTTGATCGCGCAGTCGTGCGTCGTGCCGTCGGGATGGTCGAATCGACCGGCGTAGACGCCGTCGGCGGGAAGGCACATCTGGTTCCAGACCTCGACGTTGGCGGTCGGGAATCCGAGCAGTCGACCCCGTTGATCACCCTGGACCACCTGGCCGCGCGCCTCGAACGGGCGGCCGAGCATGGACGTGGCGCGCTGGATGTCGCCGCCGGCGAGCGCACGGCGGATCGCGGTGGAGCTGATGGGCTCCCCGATCCCGTCGCTTCGCTCGAGCAACTCGACGGGAACGACGTCGAAGTCGTGCTCGGCGCCCAACTTCTCGAGAAGAGCGACGTTCCCTTCCCGACCTCGACCGAAGTGGAAGTCGGCACCGACCACGATCGCCGACGCAGCGAGGCAGTCGACGAGGACGGACTGGACGAAATCCTCGGGGGACTCGGCTGCGCGCTGCTCGTCGAAGGTGATCATCACGACGGCGTCGAGGCCGGTCTGGTGGAGCAGCTCGAGCTTCTGGTCGGGACCGGTGAGCAGCAGCGGAGCCGACTGCGGCCGGACCACGGTGGCCGGATGCTTGTCGAACGTGACGAGCACGCTCTTGGCGTTCCGCTCGGCCGCCAACCGCTTGACCTGTCCGATCACCGCCTGATGACCGAGGTGCAGTCCGTCGTAGGCGCCGATGGTGACGACCGAACGATCGTCACTCCATGCCCGTTCCGCCGGGTCCGAGATGACCTTCACCGGACGGACGCTACCCGTCGATGCCCGGCGGAGCCGCACGGTCCGCCGGCACGACGACCATCGGTTTCGCCTGCTCACCACGCCTCTCGTACACGGCGAGCAGGCGGTCGTCGCCGAACACCGCCCAGGGACCGGCGCCGTCCCACGCGGGCACCGGACGCCCGTTGGTGATCTGCGATGCGAGTCCTCCGGCGACCTCGACCCGGTCGAGCGAGCGGACGGCCTCGTCGACGGGGAGGAGTTCGGCATCATCGGGGCCGGCGGCCTCGGCGAGCGTGAAGCGACCGACCGCCGTCCGGCGGAGATGGCGAAGATGGGCACCACCGCCGAGAAGGTGACCGACATCGGCAGCGAGCGAGCGGATGTAGGTGCCGGCCGAGCACTCGACCGCCGCGAGGAACACCCCCGCCTCGTCGGTCGGATGCACGTCGAAGCTGTGCACCGTGACCGGGCGAGGGGGTCTCTCGACCTCGATGCCCTCACGCGCCAACTCGTGGAGCCGGCGACCATCGACCTTGAGCGCCGACACCATCGGCGGGATCTGTTCGATGTCGCCCGTGAGATGCTCGGCGACCACCGATCTCACGTCGTCGACCGTCACACCCGACATGTCGTGGCGGGCAGTCACCTCGCCGTCAGCGTCGAGCGAGTCGGTCTCGACTCCGAGCACGATCTCGCCGACGTAGGCCTTGCGGGTGCTCTCGACGAAGCGGAGGAGCTTGGTGGCCTTGCCGACCGCCACGACCAGAACCCCGGTCGCCGACGGATCGAGCGTGCCCCCGTGGCCGACCTGGCGCTCGTCGAACCGACGTCGGAGCATCGCCACGACGTCGTGGCTCGTGACCCCCGGTGGCTTGTCGACGATGCAGATGCCGTGCGTGGTCGCCGGACGGCGGCGGCGCGGCATCGTCAGTCGTTGCGTTCGCGGTCGGCGCGCAGGATCTCGTCGATCCGCTCGGCCGACCGAATGGCGGGATCCGGCCGGAAGTCGAGGATCGGCGTCTTCTTGGCGCGGATCTGGCGACCGATCGACGACTGCAGGCGCACTCGATGCTCACCGAGGGCCTCGATGATCTCCTCGTCGCCCTCGACGCCCGCGAGCGAGTCGAAGAACACGATCGCCCGGTTCAGCTCGGGGTCGACATCGATCCCGGTGACCGACACGAACGACAGCCGTTCGTCGTCGATCCGCACGAGTTCTTCTGCGACGATCTCACGCAGCGTCTCACCGACACGCGCACTCCGCGGATAACCCTTCTGCCCGCCATTGCGTCCCCGTGCCATTCCCCCAGCCTACGAAGCGACAGTCTGGGTCAGGCACACAGTGTCGCTCGCCGAACGGTCGACCACAGATGGGCGACACTTCGTGCCTGACCCACAGTGTCGCCTACGTGAAGTCGGGAGTTCCGCGGAGGGAACGTTTGAGTTCGGCGACGCCGGAGCGTGAGAGCTTCTCGACGGCGTCCCACAGGTCGAGAGCGGCGTCCCCGGTCGGGGCCTTCGGGATGACCGGCCCGAAGAAGCTGGCCTCGCGGTCGGTCGTCGGGGCGAACGTCATGATCGGCGTCCCCACGTCGGGTCCGGTCCGGCTGAGCGCCAACTCGGTCTCGGATCGCAGCCAGGCGTCGTGCGACTCGTCGTCGCCGTGGGCGAGGAATGCGCCGTCGAGCCCGGCTTCGTCGAGCAGTGCGGCCAGGAAGGCCTCGTGGTCGGCGCGCGCCTCCTCCCGGCGGGCGTCGCGGTGGATCGCCTCGCCGAGAGCGGTGTACCAGCGGCCCACCACCTCGTTGGCGCCCCGACGGTCGTCGTCACCGCCGTGCGCGAGCCGCAACGCGTTCGCGATGCGCAGACCCTTGTGCCCGAGGAAGTGCCCCGCCCGGTACTCGGGCGTGTACCACGCCTGGCTGTTCTCCTCGTTGAGGATCCACAGCGAGATGAACCGCCAGTCGACCGAGTAGTCACGCTGGCGCTGAACGTCCACCACCCAACGGGAGGTGATCCAGGCCCACGGTCAAACGGGATCCCAGAAGAAGTCGAGATCGGGCCAGGTGGGGGCGTCGCTCATGTCGCGAAGCTACGCGACGGACACCGAGACCGGATGGTGGCAGGCGACGAAGTGGTTGTCGCCGACCTGGCGCAGTTCGGGTTCGACCGAGCGGCACTCGTCGGTTGCGGCCGGGCACCGCGTGTTGAAACGGCAGCCCGCCGGCGGATCGATGGCCGACGGGAGCTCGCCTTCGAGGGTCTGGTCTTCGACCGTGACCTCGGCTCCCGGAATGGCCGCCATGAGCGCCCGCGTGTAGTGGTGCGCCGGCTCGGCGAACAGCGTGTCGGACGGGGCCACCTCGCAGACCTTGCCCATGTACATCACCATGACGCGATCGGAGATGTTCTTGACGACCGACAGATCGTGGCTGATGAACAGGAGCGACACGTGGTACCGCTCCTTCATGTCCTCGAGCAGGTTGAGGATCTGCGCCTGGACCGACACGTCGAGCGCCGACACCGGCTCGTCGCAGATGATCACCTTCGGGTCGAGCACGAGAGCCCGCGCGATCGAGATGCGCTGACACTGGCCACCCGAGAACTGGTGCGGCTTGCGCTCACCGAACCGCGGGTCGATGCCCACCGCCTCCATCAACTCGTCGATGCGCTCGATGGTCCAGGTCTCGTTGTCTCCCCACACCCGCAGCCCTTCGGAGATGATCTCGTTCACCGTGCGCCGCGGGTTGAGCGACGAGATCGGATCTTGGAAGATCATCTGGAACTCGGGGCGGACCTTGCGCAGCTCCTCGTCGCCGAGCGTGGTGAGGTCGCGTCCCTTGAACCACACGTTGCCCGACGTGGGCCGTGGCAGCTGGATGGTCGCCTTGGCGGTGGTCGACTTGCCACAGCCCGACTCGCCGACGATGCCGAGGGTCTCGCCCTCGACGAGGTCGAAGCTCACGTCGGACACGGCGTGGACCTTGCCGCCACCCCCGATGGGGAACTCGACGACCATGTGCTCGACCCGCAGCAACGAGTCGTCGCGCAAGTGTGCCGTCCCGGAGCCCGCCATCAGACCAGCTCTCCGACGACCTCGGACATGTCGAGCCCGGCCGCGTTCTTGCCGGCATCGATGTTGGCCCGCAGCGCGACCTCGCCCGCCTCGGTGCCGACCGGGTGGAAGCACGCCCACCGGTGTTCGTCGTCGGCGCCGGACGCGCCGGCCAGTGACGGCTTGGCGTTGAGGCAGTCGGGCTGGGCGTGGCGACACCGCGCCGCGAACGCACACCCGAGCGGCGGCTCGAGCAGGTTCGGCGGCCGACCCGGGATCGGCTGGAGGCGCGTGTGCGACCGCAACGCCGGATTCGGGATCGACTGCAGGAGCGCCTGGGTGTAGGGGTGGCGCATCTCCGAGAACAGCGCCTCGGTCGTGGCGACCTCCTGGAGCCTGCCGGCGTACATCACACCGATCCGGTCGGCTCGGCCGCGGGCGACGCCGAGGTCGTGCGTGATCAGGATCATCGACATGTTCCGCTCGCGCCGCAGCTCGTCGAGCAGGTCGAGGATCGCCTTCTGCACCGTGACGTCGAGCGCCGTGGTGGGCTCGTCGGCGATGAGCAGGCGGGGCTCGCACGCGAGCGCCATGGCGATGACCACACGCTGACGCATTCCGCCCGACAGCTCGTGCGGGTACTGCCGGAGGCGTTGTTCGGGCGAGGGGATGTGCACCTGCTTGAGCAGAGCGATGGCCCGCTCGCGAGCCTCGGACTTCGAGATGTCGAGGTGGTAGCGCATCGCCTCGGTGAGCTGCGCGTCGATGCGCTTCACCGGGTTGAGCGAGGTCATCGGATCCTGGAAGACCATGGCGACCTCGACGCCGAAGAAGTGCTTCCGCTCGGCCTTCGACAGCTGGTCGATGTCGCGGCCGCCGATCTTGATCGACCCGCTCCGTGTGCCGTTCCCCGCCAGCAGGTTCATCAACGTGCGCGAGAACACCGACTTGCCGGAGCCCGACTCGCCGACGATGGCGAACGACTCGCCCTCGGCGAGCTCCAACGACACGCCGTCGACCGCGCGGAGCGCGCCCGACGGCGTGGAGAAGTCGACTGCGAGGTCGTCGACCTCGAGCATGACCGGACCGGACGTCATGAGATCCCCGCCTCCCGGATGTCGTAGCGCTTGAGGAGCTGATCGCCGACGAAGTTGAGCGAGAGCACCGTGAAGAAGATCACGAGGCTCGGCATGGCGACCATGTGCGGCGTCTCGGCGAACTGGTTGCGACCCTCGGCGATGATCTTGCCCCACGTGATGGTGGGCGCCTCGACGCTGAGCCCGAGGAACGACAGGGTGCCCTCGACCACGATGATGATCCCGGTGGTGAGGAACGCGAACGACACCATCGTCGGCATGACGTTGGGCAGCACCTCGCGGAACAGGATCGACGTGCGCTTCACCCCGAGCACCTGCGCCGCCTTCACGTACTCGCGGTCGGCCACCTGGAGCGTGCTCGCACGGACGATGCGGGCCAGCGCCGGGATGGCGAGCAGCGACAGCGCGCCGATGACCGTGATGAGTGACTGCCCCCGGATCGTGACGATGAAGATCACGAGCAGGAGCGCCGGGATCGAGAGGGTGACGTTGATGATGATGCGAACGAGCGAGTCGACCCAGCCGCGGTAGTACCCGGCGACCAGGCCCATCCCACCTCCGACGCCGATGCCGATGACCGTGACCGAGAAGCCGACGAGCAGCGAGATCTGCCCGCCTTCGACCACCTGGGAGAACACGTCCTGACCGAACGTGGCCGTCCCGAAGATGTTGCTCCACGACGGGCCGGCGGCCAGGTTGGTCGGGTCGATCTCGGTCGGGTCCTTGAGTCCGGGCAGTGAGTCGCCGAACAGCCATCCGAGGATCGTGATGCCGACGACGATGATCAGCCACCCGACCGAGAACCGGTAGAGCCACCCCGAACTCGACTTCTTCGCCGGGTCGGCAGCGACGGCCTCGGCCGCCTCGCCGCTCTCGACGTGGATCTCCTGGGCGACGTTGGTCATCGGTCGTCGTCGGCTTTCACGCGGGGATCGACGGCCGTGTACAGCACGTCGATGACGGTGTTGGTCAGGATGAAGATCGCCGCCACGAGCGCGACGAGGGTCTGCACGGCGAAGAACTCACGGCGGGCGAACGCCGCGATCAGGTAGCTGCCCATGCCGTCGAAGTCGTAGATGAACTCGACGACGATCGCCCCGTTGACGAGCTGCGCGATGTTGAGGCCGAGGACCGTGATGAGCGTGACGGTCGACGGGCGCAACACGTGGCGCAACAGGATGTGCGTGTTCGACATGCCCTTCGCCTTGGCGACCGACACGAAGTCCTGCTGCAGGTTCTGGATCATGTCGGCGCGGAGCAGACGGAGGTACACGGGTGCCGCGGCGAGACCGAGCACGAGTGCCTCGAGCCAGATCGAGCCGATGTGGGCGCCGACGCCCGCACTCCACGGCTCGTACCCGGGGAGCAGCGTGTACCAGTCGCGCTCGATCGCGAATGCGTACCGCAGCGACTCGCCCAGCACGAAGACCGGGATCGACAAGAGCGCGAATGCGAGGAAGTTGGTGGCGGTGTCGGCCTGTCGACCGCCCTTGAAGAAGTGGAAGATGCCGACCGGGATCAACACGGCGATCGCGAAGACCGACGTGAGTTTCCATCCGCCCACGAGTCCGATCAGCAGCAGCAGGCCGACTCCGAGCGGCAGGAGCCACGACGGCAAGGATCGCCGACCGGGTCGACCGGCCTGGTACGCCGACCAGATCCCGAGCGGGACGGCGATGATCAATGCGAGGAGCTGGCTGTACAAGAAGAGCCAGGCCGTGCGCGGCATCCGCTGACGCAACTCGTCACTGAGGAGTTCCTCGTTGCGGTAGAAGGCGAGCCCGAGATCGCGGTCCCACACGATCTGCTTGGCCCATTTGACGTACTGGACGACGACGTTGTCGTCGAGGTTGCGATCATCGACGCACTCGTTCACCCGGTCGACGTCGGTCGCCGCGGTTCCGAGCGCGGTGATGCACGGCTGCGCGTTGCGTGACACGCCGAGTTCGTCGAGCGCTTGTCGGGTGCTCTCGTCGCCGCTGGTGAACTGCAGCATCACCGACACGGCGAACGTGACGATGACGAGCACGACCAGTGCGCCGCCGAGGCGTTTCAGTGCGAACCTCCATCCGGCGGCGCGGACGATCCACACGCACAGGGCCACGAAGGCCAAGAGGACGATGATGCCGATCATGTTGTGCGGCCTGGGTGATCGGGGGAAGCGGCCGATCCGCTCCCCCCGATCACCAACAGCTCAGGTCCGATTCAGGACTGGATCCACGCCTCGTGGAGGAACAGCCGGCCGGCGTTCAACCCGACGGTGCGGGTCTCTCCGGCGAGCGTCACCACGTTGACACCGAAGGTGTCGGCGGCGACCGGGTTGTTCCACTGGTTGACGTTGAGCCACAGGTTGTAGACGTTCTCGGCGAACAGCTGGTTCATCTGCTGACCGATGGCGTCGAGCTCGGCGGGATCGTCGGTGGCCCAGGTCTGGAAGAGCAGCTCGTCCATCGCCGGGTCGACGATGCGACCGAAGTTGAGCGCCAGGCCCTCGGAGTGGCGGCTGTGCCACCACACGAACTCGAGACCCGGGTTGCCCTGGCCGTGGTTGCGCCACAGGAACGTCTCGAAGTCGCCGGTGATCGCCCGGGTGATGAGCTCCGACTGGTCGAACTGGTCGATGTTGACGTTCAGTCCGCAGTTGTCGGACCACATCTGGGCGAACAGCTCCGCCGTGAGCAAGTTCGACGGCACGTTGGTGGTGCCGTAGTTGATCACGTCGGGACGTCCGATCTCGTCGAAGAGGGCGTTGCCCGCCTCGGCGTCGAACTGCGGGAAGCCCGGATCCTCCATGAAGCCGGCCGCTCCCTCGGCGAACGGACCGTTGGCGATGTCGTCGCCCGGTGCCCGCAGCTGCAGGTAGAGGTCTCGGTCCGTGCACAGCGCCAGCGCCCGACGGGTGTCGGGGTTGTCGAACGGAGGCTTCGAGTTGTTGAACATGAGGTACGTGGTCTCACGGTCGGGGCCTCGAGGTGCCACCGAGTTGCCCGCATCGACCCAGTCGCCGTTCCAGAACTCACGGTTCTCGCCGAAGCTGTCGAGGTTGACGTGGGCGTCACCCGCCTCCATCGCCGCCCGACGTGCCTGGACGTCGGGGTTCGGACGGAAGTCGATGCCGTCGAGGTACGGAAGCGCCTCGCCGTTGCCGTCGGTCCGCCAGTAGTCCGGGTTGGCGTCGAGCACGGTGACCTCGTCACGCACCTGGTCGACCATCTGGAACGGGCCGGTGCCGATCATCAGCGCCGAGGCCCGCTCGGGGTCGTCCCAGAAGCTCGGAGCGATGAGCCAGCCGGTGCGGCCCGACAGGTTGTAGCCGAACGTGGCGAACGGCTTGTCGAAGCTCACGACCACCGTGTTGGGATCGGTCAGCACGATCGACTCAGCGGGATCGCCACCGAGGAGCGGCGAGCCGTTGAGCAGGTCGAGGAAGACCTGCCCCTGGAGCGTTCCGCTCGCCATCTCGATGAGGCTGCGCTGCATGGCGGCACCGTCGGCCGGCGTGCCGTCGTGGAACGTGACGCCTTCCCGCATCACGAGGGTCCACTCGCTGAAGTCGTCGTTCACGCTGAACGACTCGAGCAGGAACGGCTGCACGACGTTGTTCTCGTCGACCATCATCAAGGTGTCGGCGACCTGGTTCATGACCGAGATGCACGACACTGCGCAGTTGGCGCCCGGGATGTCCCAGGTGTCGGACTCGGCCTCGAGCAGTGCGACCAGACGGCCGCCGCGGGTCACGTCAGCGGGTGCACCGGCGTCGTCGCCGGCGTCATCGCCACCGTCATCACCGGAATCGTCGCCACCGTCATCGCCGGAATCGTCGGCGCCGTCGTCAGCGGAGTCATCGCCACCGTCGTCACCGGCGTCGTCGCCACCGTCATCGCCGGAATCGTCGGCGCCGTCGTCAGCGGAGTCGTCGGCTCCATCATCCCCCGAATCGGAGTCGTCGACGGTTTCGGTTGCGTCGTCACCGTCGTCGGAGTCGCCATCACTGCCGCAGGCGGCCACGAACAGCGCGCCGGCGAGCAGGGATGCCACGACACGTCGAGATCGGATCATCGGTTCCCCCTTCTGGTCGGGGTCCCCACTGGACCCGCCACTGCGGCCAGTATGTCACCCGTCACACCAGCCGGGGGAATCGCCCGGCGATCACGAACTCACGTGACGGACGTCGTGTCGCGGGGGGGGGGGGGGGCGGGCCCCCGCCACCGGGGGGGCGGGGCCC
>JBCCTP010000078.1:0-13015 GCA_039198505.1 Actinomycetota bacterium
CCTCGGAGGGGTGATCGGATCCCGCCCGTACTCGGTCGATGTCGACGTCGTCTCCGACGTCAGCCGCCTGCACTCCTCGCTCGACGACGGCTCGATCGCAACGGCCGCCCAGCAGTACGGCGGGCAACTGCTCCCCGAGAGCGAGTCACCCTTCCTGACGGACCAGCGACACCACCTCGACGTGCTGCTCCGCACCCGACTCCTCCAGTCCGGAACGCCCTCGGACCTCCTCCGATTCGCGAGGGTCCACCCGTACGACGCCGAGATCGTCGAGGCCGCGCGGCGTCGCACCGCTCCGGACTCGGCCGTGGCGGCTGAGGTCGCCGCCGCCCTCGACCGCCTGTCCCGCTGAGCCGTCGTCGGGCGCCGATGCGGTCGGTGGGTCAGCCGGCGGGCGGTTCGAAGTCGGCGAAAATCGCCTCGAGATCGTCGAACACCGAGAGCGTGTCGAACCACCCGCCCTGGTTCCAGGCGTTGCTCACCTCGAACACGCGCCCGTCCTGCTGGGCTCCCGTCGTCGCCCAGATCGGCAGCGAACCGAGGTCCTCGACCGGCGTGGAGCTCCGATCACTGAAGAACACGACGTCGGCGTCGAGCTGGTCGACCTCCTCCAACGAGAGGATGGCGTTCCCGGGTTCGGTCGGCATCAGCGGGATCGGCGTGAGCCCGAGGTCGAGGAGGACCTTCGCCCCCGGCCCCGTCGTCGGGAACACGGTCGCGGTTCCGTCGGCGCCAGCACTCCAGAAGCTGAACGTCAGCTCGGCGACGTCGGGACCGATCGCGGCGGCCACGTCGGCGAGCCGATCGGCATAGAGGGCGTCGAACTCGTCGAGGACGGCCTGATCCTCACCGATCCCATCGACGATCGCTTCGAGCGAGGTCCGCCAATCGAAGAGGTCGGTGAAGATGACGGTCTCGTACAGATCGAGCAGCTCGGGCGGGATCACCGGCTCGAACGCACTCGGGGCGGCGAGCACGGTGCCTCCCACCGCAGCGAGCTCCTCGGCGTTGAGCGCCGTCAGTACGACCGGGATGTCGGTCGCCTGGTCGATCACGTCGCCGAACGGATCGTCGAGGTAGTCCGGTCGGCCCTGGCTGGTCTCGTTGCGAACGATCGCATCGGGCTCGATCCCGAGCGCGAGCAGGTCACCGACGATCGGCCAGACGTTGGCACCGAGCGCGACCACCACCTCGTCGTCGAGGCGCGTCACGGGCTCGGCGGTCGGAGGCGGCTCTTCGACGGTCGTGGTCGACTCCTCGGTCGGCGCGGTGTCGACGGGGTCCGTGTCGACGGGTCCGGTGTCGACGGGGTCCGTTTCGACGGGTCCGGTGTCGACGGGGTCCGTGTCGAGCGCTTCCGTGGCGGCCGGTGCGGTGTCGGTGGACTCTGCGTCGTCGCTGCCGCCGCACGCGGCGACGATCACTCCGACGGACACGAGGGCGGCGAGGAGTCGGGAGGACGTGGTGGTCATGGAAGGACCTTTCGCGGGCGGGATGATCGGAGGCACGTACCGGCGGAGACGGCGGTCGACAGTGAACGCAGCTCCTCGGGCCGATCCAACGTCGCCCATCAGGGGAGCTGCACATCGGCCGTCGGATCGCCTCACCCGAGGCCGACGGGGAGCGCACCGACAACACGCCCCCCGTGAACATCAGCCCTGAACTGATCGACACGATCGAGCCGGCCGACCACATCTGCGTGATGTTCGGTGACGGTTGACGGGGTTCTGGGAACCGACCCGTCAGGATGCTTGGTACCGCGGCAAGTCGACAGCGAGCTGATCGAGCAACGCCACCGTCTCGAGCCACCCCGCTTGCTGGCCGTACTGGAACCGCTCGAAGACGTTCCCGGACGCTGCCACGGAGGTGGTCGCCCAGAGCGGGTCGGTCGCGAGGGAATCGAACTCGACGTTGCGCACCTGGACGAACACGAGGTCGGCGTCCATGTCGGTCACCGTCTCCTGACTCTGCGGTGGGCTCGGATCGGTGGCCGTCAGCGACGGGTGGAGCTGGAAGCCGAGCTCGGTCATGACCTGCACGATCGGCAGCGAGCCGAAGGCGGACAGGTACGTCCCGTCCTCGTTGAACTGGAAGGTGTTGAACACGACCTCGCTCGGGTCGTAGTCGAGGGAGGCAGCGATCTCGGCGAGGCGACGGTCGTACTCGGCCTCGAGCTCGGCGAGAACCGGATCGGCGCTCTCGCCGGCCGCATCGGCCAGCACACCGATCGACCCGCGCCAGTTCTGCACCGGGAGGTACACGACGTCGTCGGTCAGGACCCTCTGCCAGATCTCGTCGCCGGCGAGCACGGCCTCGAAGAAGTCGGGCAGCACGACGCGGTCGGCGTCGATCTGGATCAGTTCCTCGGGGTCGAGTTCGAAGAGGTTGGTGTACGTGATCGGCACGTCGGCGAGCTGATCGCCGTACGCCTCGGTGAGGTAGTCGGGCTGCTCCTGGTTGCCGAGCTGGCTGTAGATCGCCACCGGCGTCACGCCGAGCGCGAGCAGGTCGCCCACGATGGGCCAGGCGTTGCTCCCCACCACGAGCACGTCCTCCCCCTCGAACACCGGCGGCGCCTCGGGCAGCGTGGTCGGCGCCGGCGCATCGGTGGTCGATGTCTCGTCGGTGGTCGGCGTCTCGTCGTCGGTCGGGGTCTCGTCGTCGGCCTCGTCGCCGGTTTCGTCGTCGACCCGCTGCTCATCGTCGAGCGGGTCGGACGTGGCCGAGTCGTCGGCGACATCGTCGGGCTCGTCGTCGGTCGGAGCCTCGGCCTCGGCGAGCTGGTCCGAGGTCTCCGGGGTCGATTCGTCGGAGGAGGTGTCGTCGCTTCCGCCGCACGCGGCGAGCAGTGCGGTTGCGGCCACGAGGGCGGACATGGAGCGGCGCCGTCTGGAGGTCATCGTGATCGTGGCCCTTTCGCAGCCGTCGGACGGAGGTCGCGCCATGCCGGCGCGAGCGGCGACAGTCAAACACCGCCGTCGTCGATTCCAACGCCGACCGTGAAGTCGGCCACACAGCCGGGGCGCTGGATCGGGACGTGCGGGGCCCCGACCTCGACATGTCAGGAAGGCCTCGCACGGATCCCGCCGACGCGCCAGACTGGACCCATGAGCGTCGTGAAGATCAATGCCGTGACCGTCCCCGAGGGCATGGGCTCGGAGTTCATGGACCGCTTCGCCAAGCGAGCGGGCTCCGTCGAGAATCAGCCCGGCTTCGAGGAGTTCCTCCTCCTGCGTCCGACCGACGACAACGGTCGGTTCTTCGTCTTCACCCGATGGGCCTCCGAAGACGCCTTCGAGGCGTGGATCAACAGCAACGACTTCGCCGCCGCCCACGCCCACGTGGCCCAGGAGGCGGACGCCGTCGCCCACGGACACGGGATGGATCACGCACACGGCGACGGTGAATCCGCCGACGCACCCGCCCACGGCCACGGACACGGCGGTGGTCACGGGCACGGCGGTCCGGTCGCCGTCGCCGCCGAACTGCTCGCCTTCGAGGTCGTCGAGCGCGTCACCGGACCCGGCTGATCCCGTTGTCGCCGCGGCCACTCGTCGTCGCGGTCGCGCTGTCGGTGCTGGTCGCCGCGTGCGGCGGCGAGGACGCCGACACGACATCCGGCGCCGATGCGGCCATCACGTCATCGGCGTCGACTCCCGATGCGGGTGACGACCCGACACCGTCCGGTGATCGTCCGCAGGATGATCCGCAGGAGGAGACGAACTCGTCCGACCGGCCGGGAACGCCCGCGAGCCAGTCGCCCGACGGCGCCGACGACGACCCGTCGGTCACGTCGGTGGCTGATGAGGTCGTGTATCCGCTCGAGGTCGACCACGTGTTCGGGACCACGACGATCACCGAACGCCCCGCCAGGGTGGTCACGCTCGGCGTCGGCGAACACGACTACGCGCTCTCGCTCGGCGTGACACCGATCGGGCTCCGCCTGTACTCGCCCACACAATCGTTCCCCGTCTGGCCCTGGGCCCAGGACGAACTCGGCGCCGCCGATCCCGTCCAGATCGCGCCGGGCGAGCTCAACCTCGAACAGATCGCCACCCTCGAACCCGACGTGATCATGGCGATGACATCGGCGATCGACGACCAGGAGTACGAACTCCTCGCGCAGATCGCGCCGACGGTCGCGCGTCCTCCCGGCACCCGGTACCAGGGCGTGCTCTGGCGCGACGTCCTCGCCACACACGGGCAGGTGCTGGGACGCCCCGTCGAGGCGGCGTCGGTCGAGGCCGGCCTCGACGACCTCTTCGCCGCATCGCGCGCCGCCCACCCCGAGTTCGCCGACGCGACCGTCAGCGTCGTCTTCTACAACAGCGTGTCCGACGTCGGCACGTACACCCCGCAGGACGTGCTGTACCAGTTCATGGGCGAGTTCGGCATCCGGCCGGCCGACACGATCGACGAACTGACCTCCGATGCCGTACGGGCGTTCCCGATCAGCCCCGAGCGACTCGACGTGCTCGATGCCGATGTGATCCTCTGGCTCCCCGCACCGGGTGTCCCGGCCACGGCGCTCGATGCGATCGCCACGCGCGAACTCCTCCTGTCGGCAGTCGATCGACGCAGCGAGATCGCGGCCGACGGGGTCTTGTTCACGGCGCTGTTCAACACCAGTCCGCTGAGCGCGGAGTACCTCGTCGAGCGACTGGTCCCCGAACTCGCGGCGGCGCTCGACGGGGATCCCGAAACCGTCCCGGCGTCGACGGCAACGCTCTACGGCGTCGCCGAACGGACACCGACCCCTGACGAGCGAGCTGCGATGGACGCGTGGGAGATCGCGCTCGGTAGCGATGCGACCCTCGAGGAGAAGCGTCCTCACATCGAGGGGTTCGACGAGCTCGAACCCACCGTGGTCGCATCGATCGCAGCGGGCCGAGAGCTCGGTGGCGTCACGATCTCGGCCGTGCGGGCCAGCATCATCGGCGACACGGCCTTCGTGACGTTCGACGCCGACATCGGCGGCGGCTCCACGCCCGGCCTGCAGGGCGAACTCCGGCTGGTCGACGGGACCTGGGTCGCGACCCGGGATCAGGTCTGCACCTACGTCGCGTTCATCGGCGTGACGTGCCCGGCCGGCGAGTCGTGATCACGGCGACGCAGCGGGCACCACGATCGCCTTCACGATGCGGCGGACCACCGGGATCACCACGAGTGCGGTCGGGAAGGTGATCGGCCATGCGGATACGAAGGCGGTCAGCCAGTCGTCGACGAAGCCGCTCCCGATCCCGAGATTGCGGATCGTGGTGATCGCCGAGACGATCAGTGTCATCAGACCGCTGAGCAGCAGGACGAACGTCGGCGTCTCCCAACGCGCCGGGACGAACTGGCGTCGGCGAGCGTCGCGTTCGGGCGTCTCGGTGTCGTTGATCTCGGCATCGGTCTGAGGCGTCATCACCCGACTGTTGCACCTCAAGTTCGCTTGAGGTCAAGGGTCGATCTCGATACGGTCGGTCCCGTGCTCGACATCGCCGAGGTGATCGACCGGACCGGCCTGCCGGCGTCGACTCTCCGCTACTACGAGGAGCGAGGGCTCATCGCGTCGGTGGCGAGACGGGGGTTGCGTCGACAGTTCGACGACGACGTGATCACTCGGCTCGCCGTGATCTCCCTCGGCCGGGACTCCGGCTTCCGCCTCGACGAGCTCAGATCGATGTTCGGCGTCGACGGCCCGCCCGACCTTGATCGCGACCGGGTCGCGGCGAAAGCGGACGAACTCGACGAGTCCATCGCCCGACTCAGCGCGATGCGTGACCAGCTCCGACACATCGCCGCCTGCCCGGCGTCGAATCACCTGGAGTGCGCGAAGTTCCGCGCTCTCCTCGATCGGGCACCTGCACGACGACCACGACGACCGGCAGCGTCGTGAGTGGCCGCCTGGCGACGAGGCCCGTCGGCGACGACGGGCGGCTGGTCACGACGTACCAGCCAATTGCGCCCTCGACCGCCGTGGTGGTCGTCGTCGACGGCGGCTGGCACGTCGAGCGTCTCGCCGCCGCAATGGAGCGGGCGGGGACGCACGCCGCCACCACGATGCTCGTCGGCGTGCACGGTCCCGACGACGACGAGGATCGACTGCGCGAGTACGTACCGGGCATCGATCCGTCCCGGTTCGAGCGCTCCGAGGCGTTCGTCGTCCACGAGGTGCGGCCGTGGCTCGCGGACGAGTACCACCTCTCCCTCCCAGCCGAACGCACCGCCGTCTGGGGTGCGTCACTCGGCGCCGAGTTCGCCTTGGCCCTCGGAGTGCGCCATCTCGACGTGTTCGGGCAGGTGTTCGCCTGCTCGCCGGGAGCCGGCTTCCGACCGCCGCCGGATCTGAGCCCGCCGTTGCCGTCGGTGCACCTCGTCGCAGGACGTCAGGAGCCGTTCTTCCTCGCCAACGCGACCCGCTGGCACGAGGCACTCCTCGACGTCGGTGCTCGGTCGGTGCTGGACGAACTCCAGGGCGAGCACGGCGGAGCGTTCTGGTTCGACTCGTTCCCGGCGATCCTCGATCGAGCCGTCGGGACAGCCCCGTGAGCCGACGCAGGCCGTCCGCTGCGCCCCGACGTCGGTCGTCTCAGGCCGGGCACTCGACCCCGACGAACACGAGGTAACCGCACACCTGCTCGCGGCTCGCGACCCAGATGTCGTCGACCAGCACCATCTCCGCCGGCAGGTCGGTGATCGGCTCCCCGGCGAGTTCGGTACTGAAGGCGATCGTGGCGACGCCACCCTCGATCGTGGCTCGCGTGGCGTCGACCCGGCCCGTCCCCGCAGCACGCCCGGCTTCGAGCGCCGCCTCGAGCGTCGGTCGGAGCTCGTCGAAGTCCTCGATGTGCGGCCGCTTCTCCTCCAGCGAGAACTCCGGTCCGAGCACGATCTCCCACGCGTCCATGGCCGCCTGCTCCTCGGCGGTCGGGCCGTCGGAGTCGACCTCGTACAGCGGCACCGCCGACTCGGCGATCGTGCCGGAGTCGCCGTCGACGGCGGCGGCGAGGTCGTCGACGAGCCGATCGAGCAGGTAGTCCAGTGCGAGCGGACTGGACTCGACGAGTGCCGTGACCGTGATCGGGTCCATGAGCACCTCACGACGCTCCTGCGCCGCCGGAAGGGCGATGGGCCAGGTCGGCAGTTCGCGCAACGTCGAGACGGTGGCCCCATCGAGGCTCCACATCACGACATCAGCGTCGAGCAGATCGATGCGTTCCGCCCCGAGCTGAGAGGCCGCATCACCCGATCCGACCAACGCGGGAGGCGCCGAGAACCCCAACTCGGCGAGGAACTCATAGGCGATGTCGTCGATCCGGAAGCTGCCGAGGCGACCGTCGCCGCGGAGGAACGCGATGCTCGCCTCGGAGCCGACGAACTCGGGATGCTGCTCGACGACCGCATCGAAGCGCTCCTCGACGTCGGCGATCACGCGCTCGGCGTCACCTGATCGGTCGAGCGCGCGCCCGACGATCCGCTGGATGGTTCGCCAGTCGACCTCGCCGGGTTCCACACCGGGCGGTCGCGCCACCACCGGGGCGATCTGCGACAACGTTTCGTAGTCACCTGTGTCGAGAAACGCGTCGATCATGAAGATCACGTCGGGGTCGAGCGCCGCGACCTGTTCGGCGTTGAGCTCGGGGAGCCCGATCAACGCGGGATCGTCGCCGACGACGTACTCCTCGGTCCACGGCCACACAGCGAACGCCTGGGCCGGGCTGTTGGGGCGGATACCGACCGGCTGCACGCCGAGGGCGTAGACGTAGTCGTGCTCAGACGTGCCGAGGGTGACGATCCGCTCGGGTTCGGCCGGGATTTCGGTGGTCCCGAACTCGTGCTCGATCACCACCGGATACCCCTCGGCGACGAACGTTGCCACCGCAGCGTCCTCTGCGACTCCGCTGGCCGTGTCGGCGACGACCGGATCACCGGCGACGGACGCGTCATCGGCAGGCGATCCATCCGCTGAGGAGTTGGCAAGGGAGGTCGAGGCGGCGCCGTCGTCGCGGTCATCCGTCGCCCCACCGCAGGCTACGGCGGTGAGAGCCAGCGTCGCGAGCAGGATCCGGCGGATCGTGTGCATCGTCGTTGTCGTCACGTCGTCGGATGCATCGATCAGCTCGGGCACACGATTCCGGCCGCCGCCACCGCCCGGCACAGATCGTCGCGCAGCACCATCCAGACGCCGTCGACCTTCCTGAGACGTGCGTCGAGCCCATCGATCGCCGGCTCCCCGCCGGCGATCGCGTTGTAGACGACCGTGACCGTGTCGCCGTCGGTCGAAGCCCGGACCACCTCGGCGGTGATGTCCCCGAGGGCGTCGGCGAGCGCGGCGAACTCGTCGAAGGTCGGCCGGAGAGCGTCGAAATCCTCGACGAACCGAGACTTGTCCTCGATCGGGACCGTCGAATCGAACACCATCTGGAAGACCTCGATGGCCTCTTGCTCGTCAGTGGTGGGGACGAACTCACCGTCTTCGTAGAGCACCTCCGCCGACACGGCGACGGTCTCGGGATCTCCGTCAGCCGCCAGCGCGAGTTCGGGCACCAGCTCCTCGATCACGAACTCGACCGACAGCGGGCTGTAGTTGGTGAGCGCGTTCGACACCAGCGTGTCGGCGACCACCTCGCTGCGCCGCTGTGCGGCGGTGAGGAGCGCCTCGCGCACCGGGAGGTCGCGAGTGGCGTTGATGTCGATGGCCGACCCTGGAACCCACACCACGACATCGGCGTCGATGGTGTCGATCAACTCCGCGCTGAGGATCACGAACCGCTCGTCGCCGGCGAGACGGTCGAGTTCCTCGGACACCTCGAAGCCGAGATCACGGAGGAACTGATGACGGAAGTCGTCGGGCGGGTACGTCGCGATGTTCCCGGACTGAGCGCTGTAGAACGCAACCGTGGCGGTTGCACCCTCGAACTGCGAATGGGCAGCCCTGGCTCGGTCGAAGCCGGCGTCGAGGTCATCGATCACCTGCTCGACCCGATCCTGCCGACCGACCGCCGTCGCAACGATCTCGGTCCACTCGCGCAGTGGGATCCCGAAGTAGCGGTAGCCGTCGGGTCGTGTCACGGTCGGCGCGATCTCGGACAGCAGCTCGTAGTCAGCCTCCTCGATGATGGAGTTGACGGCGACGATGACGTCCGGCTCGAGCGTGGCGATCTGCTCGAACGGGATGCCGGTGCCGAACTGCAGGACGACAGGTTCGGGCCCACCCGTCTCGGCCAGAAGTGCGTCGTACTCGTCCTGGGCCCACGGCCACACGGTGAACGTCTGGGTGGGGAACGTCCCGGCGAGTGCGATCGGCATGACCCCGAGCGAGATCAGGACGTCCTCTTCTCCGTTGCCGAGCGACAGCACCCGGACGGGCTCGCTCTCGATCGTGGTCGATCCGAACCGGTGCTCGATCGTGACGGGGAACGGTGGTGCGTCCGTTGCGGCATCGGCAGAGCCGGTCGACGCGTCCGAGCCGACGGGTGGCTCGGCCTCGTCGATGATCACGGTCTCGGCGGCCCGTTCGGGGGTCGGCGTCGAATCGGACTCCGCCGCCTCGGGTGACGGTTCCTCGCCGATCAGCGTCTCCGAGCCGGCGTCACCCGACGCCTCGTCCTCGGGTCCGTCGCCCCCGCCACAGGCACCCACGAGCAGCACGACGATCGCGACGACCCCTCCCTGTCTCCGCCGGCTCGACTTCACCATCGACACGGGATGTTAGGGGCGCCTATGGTCGAACACCTCGACCGCACCGGTCGAGACATCGACGACGAACTCATCGAGGTGGGGTATGCCGGAACCGAGCATCGGGCTCTTTCTCAATCTGGGGGCGAACCTCGGTCCGAGCCCCTCCGACGTGATGCGGCTTACGCTCGACCAGACGGCCCGTGCCGAATCGGCCGGCTTCGACGAGCTGTGGATCACCGAACACCACTGCATCGGCTTCGGCATCAACCCCTCTGCGCTCACGACCGCATCGTTCCTCCTCGGCCGCACGCGTCGGATCACGGTCGGCACCGCGGTGACCCTCGCACCACTGCACCATCCGATCGAACTGGCCGAACGGGCCGCACTGCTCGATCAGCTGAGCGACGGCCGCTTCGAGCTCGGCCTCGGACGTGGGGGCTACCTCAAGGACTACGAGGTCCTCGAGATCGACACGCACCGGTGGGACGACGAGCCGCTCCGTAGCGCCGAGCGCATCCTGGCCGCCTGGAGAGACGGCGACCTCGCCGGACCCGACCACGAGACCGGGCCGAGCGTGCTGCAACCGCCGCCCCTCACCGAGCCCCACCCCCCGCTCCTCCTCGCCACCCGCACGCCTGCTGCGATCGAGTTCGCCGCCCGCCACGAGCTCCCACTCCAGCACTACTTCGCCTCCCCGGTCGACCAACGCCGGGAGCTCGAGGCGGTGTACGAGGCGGCGAACCCCGTCTCCGGAGCACACCACCTCCACACGCTCATCGTCGTGGTCGACGACGACG
Source organism: Actinomycetota bacterium (assembly GCA_039198505.1). Classification (GTDB taxonomy): domain Bacteria; phylum Actinomycetota; class Acidimicrobiia; order Acidimicrobiales; family Ilumatobacteraceae; genus Ilumatobacter_A. The sequence continues at coordinate 10,464 of JBCCTP010000078.1, forward strand.
AGGAGACCACCCGCCGACTCCTCACCGACCGCCTGACCGAGTCGTTCCGAGCCGGTGACTGGCCGCACGTTCCGCAGATCGGGGTGCGGCATGCGAACCCCGACGGCACCCGCCGGGACTCGGCCGCGATGGCCCGTCAGGTCGCCGACGGAGCCATCGTCGGCGACGTCTCGAAGGTGCGCGACGGACTCGCCGAGTTCGTCGAACAGACCGGCGCTCGACGTCTCGCGTTCTTCGTCGAGGCGATCGCCGACCCCGCACGGATCCGCCGCACCATCGACGAGATCGCCGACCTCGATCTCCCCCGGGTCCCGCCGACGACCACCGCACACCCCGCCGGTGTCGGGCGATGACGTCCCCGGCGGCCGAGGAGGCCACGCCGAGCGGTGCGGGCGACTCGTCGACGGCGTCACCGGTCGCGATGCTCCTCCGGGCGCTCGGCGTCGTCGTGGTGATCGCCGTGATCGCCGCCGTGGTCTGGCGGTGGCGAGACAACGGCTGGGGGTCACTCGTGTGGCTCGCGTCCGCCTTCGCGGTCCCGATCATCCGGGCCCCGTTCGCCCGTGAGAACGCGACGAACACCATCGTCCAGCGGCGGACCGAGGGCCAGGAGCGGATCCTGCTCGCGATCGTCGGGATCGGTGCCGGGGTGATCCCGCTCGTCCACCTCGCGACCGGCCTGTTCGGCGTCGCCGACTACGACCTCCCCGACTGGGCCACGGCCATCGGTGTGGTGATGATGATCGTGGGACTGTGGATGTTCCGTCGCACGCACGTCGACCTCGGACGCAACTGGAGCGTGACGCTCGAGGTGCGCGACGAGCACACGCTCACGACCACCGGGATCTACTCGAAGATCCGCCACCCGATGTACACGTCGCTGTTCGTGACCTACCTGGCGACGCCCCTCCTCGTGCACAACTGGATCGCCGGGTTCGTCGGTGTCGTCAGCTTCACCGTCATGTACGTCCTGCGGGTTCCGCACGAGGAGCGGATGATGGACGAGCTGTTCGGCGAGCAGTACGACACCTATCGCCGCCGCACCGGACGCCTCCTCCCCCGCCTCGGCGGCTGACGGGGATCGAGCCCCGGTCGCGAGCGAGCGTCGCGTCCGGTCAGTCCGGGACCGCCGGCTCGTCGCAGTCGACGGCGTGGACGGCCCACACCGCCGAGCGGGCGAGTGTTCGGACCGATTCGTCGGAGGCGAGCAGCTCGGTCTCCACCCGTCCGTTCGCGATGATGAACCACACGGCCGGCCCCTCTTCCGGAGTCGTCCGGAGCTCGGAGATCGGGACGTCGAGTTCCCACGCCACCGAGGGAAGGAGCAGGGTGAGCCCCTGGACGGCCACGGTTCCACAGGCGAGCACCGTCTCCTTTCCGCCGGCGGCGTCGATCACGTCGGGCAGGTCCTCTGACAGGAACGCGCGCGCCCGAATCTCGGAGACGACGTCCTCCAGACCGGTGACCCGGTTCCAGAGCTGACCGACGGAGACCGCGACGACGGCGACGACGCCGAGCGCGACCGCCACGACGACGCTGGCCCTCTGCCCCTCGGCGAGCACCGCCACCAGCCGGGCCACACCGACACCCGCCAGGACGCACACGAGCGCTGCCGCCGGCAGCAGGAACCGGCTCAGCGCGGCGTAGCCGAGGACGGTCGCCATGCCGACGACGATGCAGCACCAGGCGACGGCCAGGGCCGCCGCGGCGATCACCTCGCGATCGACCACACGCTCTCGGCGCCGAACGGCCGCGACCAGGGCGAACGCCGCAGCGGCCCACACCGGGAACACCACCGTGTCCCAGGCCGTTCCGAGCGCCTCCGAGAAGCGTTCCGCCGCGGAGTCCGAATCGTCCTGGGCCGCACCCGCACCGCTGAGGGGATCGCCCGAACCCCACCAGTCGCCGCCGAACCACAGGACCGGAACCGCGACGAGGCCCACCGCGATCGCCGGTCGCATCGACGGGTGGCGCCATGCGATCCAGGCGGCGTACACGAGGAGGAAGGGCCACGCCTCGGGTCGCGACAGCGACAGACCGAGCAACAGGACGAACGGCAGCCCTCGGTGACCCGCCAGATGACGCTCGAGCGCCCACACGGCGAGCGCGGCGTCGAGCGGTGCGCTGTGCGCCTCGACGATGGTCCGGATCAGCCGGGGCTCGCCGTCGGGGGTGAGCACCAGCGCGGCCACCGCGACCACCCCGGCCGGAACTCCGGCGAATCGACGGGCGAGCGAGAACACGCCCACCACCAGCAACAACCCGGCGGCTCGTCCGATCACCATCCAGATCGCCGGCGACGCCTCGCCGGTGATGGACCCGACCGTGGTGACGAGGACCGGGAGCGGCTTCCAGGACGGTTCGGCGGAGGTGTCGAGATCGAACGCCGCCACCTCGCGACCCCAGACCACCCAGGCGGCGGGGTCGAACCCGAGTGCGGTCGGAACGAGGAGCGACAGCGCACCGATGGCCAGGCAGGCGCCGATCAGCACCGAGGCCGGCCATCGCCGCCAGAGTCGCTCGACGACGCCGGAGCTGCCCGACCCGGGCGC
>JBCCTP010000079.1:0-12930 GCA_039198505.1 Actinomycetota bacterium
GATCGTCGACGTCGTCCGGCGGAACACGCCGCGCTCCTCGCGGGCGAAGATGCTCGTCCGGGTCGAGCTCGCCTGCCTCGCCGGGTTCTGGTGGAGCCGTCGTGATCGGTCGGACTGGATCGACGAGGCCGAGCACGCGGCGAAGGGAACGGGGTTCTCGCCGGGCGTCACCATCCCCGGCTGGATGCGTCACTGGCTGATGCGCAAGGCCGAGGGCGAGCGTCACGTGGTGCGCGCGGCCGTCGGCGAGTTGAACGACGCGCTCGATCCGCTCGTGGCGGTGACAGGGGAGGGGTGTCAGCTGCCCGACATCGCGGGTCGCATCGCGTTCCTCGAACCCGAGCACGCCGACCTGCTCGGCCCCGACCATGGTGGCGAGGTCATCGATCTGTGGGACTGGATCGGCGAACGGTCGTCAGCGGCCTCGCCATCACGCAGATCATCCGGCTCAGCCGGGCCGTCGCCGTCATCCGGACCGCTCGGTGCGTGAAGGACGAGTCCGTTCACTGGCTCCATTCGAACAGCCGGGCGACGATGTCGGCCTGGCGGCCCGCGACCACAGCGACGGCCGACAACACGCCGAGTCCCGCGGCGGCGTAGCTCGTCACGTCGAGTGACCGGCGGCCCGGTTCGAGCGCTCGGACCATCAGTCCGATCGCCACGAGCGGAACGCTGATCCCGAGCATGAAGCCGACCGTCGCCGGGAGCTGTGCGAACGGTTCGTCGGGCGCTCGGCTGAGGATGGTCCCCAGGTGCTCGCCCACGCATGGACGCCACCACGCGGTCACGACGATCGCCACCACCGCGGTGAGCGACGCACCGACCCACGGTTGGCCGAGTGTGCGAACCGCCGCGGTGTCGCCGAGCGAGCTCGCTCCGTCGAACCAGCGAGGGAGGGCCGGCACGACGACGGCGATGGCGAGGGCGCCGACGAGCAGGCCCGACCATCGGATCTGCGTCTGGTCGAGAACGAGCCAGCGGGTCGCGAAGAGCCATCCGCCGACCACGATGCCGACGACCGCGCCGACCATCACCTGCCACCGCGCTCGGGCCGCCAGCAGCATCGCGGCGACCGGTACGAGGATCACGAGGTGGCAGGCCTGGACGATCGAACGAACGCCCTCGACGAACGCGTCGATCATGCGCCGGCGATCAGCGCGCCCACCGCGGCGTCGAGCTCCTCGAACCCGCTGTCGCCGTACTCGCCGATGCGGTCGTAGCGGACGTTGCCGTCACGGTCGAGCAGATACACCCGAGGCCAGAAGCCGCGCCGACCCTCCTGCCACGAATGGAAGGTGCGCTTCTCGGTGTCGAGCACGATCGGCCACGTGATGTTCTGTTCAGCGGCCGACTCGAGGATGCGGTCGGGATCGCGTTCGAAGTCGAACTCGGGGGCGTGGATGCCGACGATCTCGAAGTCGTCGCCGCCGTACTTCTCGTAGAGCGCGACGTTCTGCTGCATCGTGTTCCGACAGTTGACGCACCCGAACGTCCAGAACTGGACGGCCACGACCTTGCCCCGCAGCTCCTCGAGCGACTCGACGTCGGACTGCAGCCAGCCGTCGATCTCGAGCAGGGGAAGGTGTGGTCCTCGGTCGGGGAGGTCGGGCACGTTCGGGTCGCTCAGGGCCGCATCGGCCGGATCGACCGGATCGACCGGAGCCGTACCGGTGTCGGTCGGCTCGGATCCCGCTGAGTCGGTATCGCCTGAGTCGGCCGCGTCCGGTGTCGGGTCGGTCGCATCGGGAGACGGTTCGGATCCGGGCGAGGTCGACGAGGCGCTGTTCGCGATGGTCGCGTCGGCGGAGGGTGCGTCGTCGTCATCGTTCGTGGCGATCAGCCCCACCACGAGCGCAACGACGAGCCCGAGGCCTGCGAGCGCCGCGAGACGCTGTGCGTTCATGACGACGAGTCTCCCAGTGCGCCGCGCGCCGCCGAGCGAACGCGCACGAACCGTTCACGAAACGGTTCCCGCAGCTGTCCGCTTGCGCCCGGGCCAGATCCGGACAGTGTCCGTCTTCACCCAGGTCAGGAGCTGGCGAGAGACGAGCCGAGCAGCGAGTGGGCCCGGTGCCGATTCACCATCGCGCGGAGCGACATCCACACGAACAGGGCCACCCACACTCCGACGATGCCGACCGACGGAACGGACAGCGTCAGCACGGCGAGCGGGAGGACGGCGACGAGGTAGACCAGCGCCGCTCGACCGAGGAACCGGTAGTCGCCGGCCCCGATGAGAGAGCCGTCGGTGGCGAAGGCGATCGCCCCCGGGATCATCATCACTCCGAGCACGATCAGCGCAGCCGTCGCCCGGCTCACGACGGCCGGGTCATCGGTGAAGAGGCGACTGAGCAACGGGGACGACGCAGCGACGACGGCGGCCAAGATCGCGCCGACGACGACGGACATCCTCAGCGCTCGTGACGCCACGTCGGCCGCCCCTCCCTCGCCGCGTCCGAGCTCCTCGGCGACGAGCGTCTGGCTCGGCACGGCCAATGCATCGAGACTCAGGGCGAGGAAGATGAACATCGTGACCCCGATCTGATGCGCAGCGAGGGTGGGTTCGTCGATCCGGGCGGCCACCGCCGTCGATCCCGAGAATACGGCGATCATCGCCCCGGTCCGCAGGAGGAGGTGTCGACCGGCCGAGAGGAGTGCGCCGATCTCTCCTCGGTCGGGCCGCCTCGTCGTGGCGCCCGAGACGTGCGGGATGGTCCGCCACATTAGGGCCACCCCGGCGAGAACCTGAGCGACCACCGTCGACCAGGCGGCGCCGGCGACTCCGAGGTCGAACCCGAAGACGAGGATCGGCTCGATCGCGACGTTGACGACGTTGGCCGCGACCAGCACGACGAGCGACGTGCGATAGTCGCTCCGACCGCGTTGGACACCCTGCGCCGCCACACCGGCGATGACGAACGGCACCCCGATCGCAGAGATCTGCAGGTACTCGATCGCGAAGTCGAGCACGTCGCCGTCCGCTCCGAGCAGACGGCAGAGCGGTTCCGCACCGATCGCCAGGAGCGGGCCGGCGATCGCTCCGATCGCGACCGCGATCCACAACGCCTGGATGCCCGTGCGGGCGGCACCCGCCGGGTCATCGGATCCGACACGACGCGCCACGCGTTCCGTGGTGCCATACGCGAGGAAGCTCGAACCGGCGATCACGATCGAGAGCGCACCGACCGCCACGGCGACACCGCCGAGCTGGGGCGTGCCGAGTCGGCCGACGATCGCCGTGTCGACCAGCCGGTACAGCGGCTCGGCGGCGAGCGCTCCGAACGCCGGGATCGCGAGCCGGATGATGCGACGATCGACGTCGGTCAGCCGTGATGTGCGGGAGGCGACACTTTGTTCCTGACCCAAAGTGTCGCCTCGTCAGGCGGGGAGCATCCCGATGGCCGAGTGGACCCGGTCGAGGGTGGCCGACGCGACCTCGCGGGCCTTGTCGGCGCCGACGCGCAGCAGACGGCTGAGCTCGCCGCGGTCCTCCATCAACTCGAAGTACCGGGTGCGGATCGGATCGAGCGTGGCCACCACCGCCTCGCCGGTCTCGACCTTCAGCTTCCCGTACTGCTCGTACTCGCCGGCGACCTGCTCCACCGAGCGCCCCGTGACGGCGGCGTTGATGTCGAGCAGGTTGGAGACGCCCGGCTTCTCGACCGGATCGAATCGCACGGCGTCGGGACCCGTGTCGGAGTCGGTGACCGCACGCTTGAACTTCTTCATCACCGCCGACGGCTCGTCGACGAGCAACACGCAGCCGGCGTCGGACTCGTCGGACTTCGACATCTTCTTCGTCGGATCGCTCAGGCTCATGACGCGGGCACCGGCTGCCGGCGTGACCGCCTCGGGAACCACGAGGGTCTCGCCGAAGCGGTGGTTGAACCGGATCGCCACATCGCGGGTGATCTCGACGTGCTGGCGTTGGTCGTCGCCGACCGGCACCGCGTTGGTGTCGTACAGCAGGATGTCGGCCGCCTGCAGGGCGGGATACGTGAACAGCCCGGCGGAGATGAACTCGCCTTCGCGCTTGGCGGACTTGTCCTTGAACTGGGTCATCCGGCTGAGCTCGCCGTACGACACCGTGCACTCCATGATCCAGCCGAGCTGGCTGTGCTCGGGAACGTGACTCTGGACGAACACCGTGGCCACGTCGGGATCGAGGCCGACCGCGAAGAGCATCGCTGCCAGTGAGAGCGTCGCATCGCCGAGGACGTTCGGTTCGTCGGTGATCGTGAGTGCGTGCAGGTCGACCACGCCGTGGAAGACGTCGTTCTCGTGCTGGCCGGCGACCCAGTTGCGCAGCGCTCCGAGATAGCCCCCGAGGTGGACGTCCCCGGTCGGTTGGATGCACGACAGCACTCGCTCGGTCACGCCCGGCGAGGCTACCGGTGGGGTCGCGGCGACCTCTGTTGGGTTGCTGGCTCGGGTGTCCGGCTCGAGTCGTCAGGCCGGAATCGGGACGGTCCCGACGAACGACGGGCGCAGACGCACCCCACGTCGGCCGGTCGGGCTGAGCCGCCGGCTGTGGCCGCGACGCCGGCCACGCGGCCGACGGGCGGTCAGGCGGGCGAGGACGAGCACCGACATCACGATGCCGGTCGCCGCGAGTGCGAGAAGTCCGGAGTCAGCCCGGACGAGCCCGTACACGCCCCAGAGGACGGCTTCGACCAGTGCGATGATCCAGGTCGACGCCGACATTCCCGACACGTCGGCCGACCGATAGGCCGTGACGACGGCCGGCGACAGCTGAACGCCGTAGAGCAATCCCAGGATCACTCCCGCGACGGGCCACCCACCGACCCACAAGGCGAACGCCGGCACCGACCCGACCGCGACCGCCGACGCGACCATCTGTGCGACAGGTCGACTCCGGGCAGACGACGGGAGGGCCCGCGCCACACCGAGACCGATCAGGGAATAGGCCGTTACGGAGATGGCGCCCACCGGTACGATGCCGATGTCGTCGACACCGAGTCCGTAGGCGACCCACCACAGGTTCACGCCGACGCTAAGGCCGATCCACACAGTCGAGACCCCCTCGGTTCTGCCGGTTCGCAACGTCTTGATCGCTTGGGGGAGGGCCATGGCGCCGCCCAGCACGTTGGCCCAGATGAGGATCACGACGGTCCACGTCTCGAACATCATGTACGGATCATACGCTGTAACAGTCCGCACTCTTGCAAGGGGTTTCGGTGGATCAGGAGACCTGCGCCTCGGCCCGTCCGGTATCCTCGAGGCGGTGTTCGTCAACTCGGACAACCTCGAGGCGGAGATCCGCATCACCATCGACGCGACGGTCGAACTCGCGAATGCTCTCGCCGAGCACGACGATGCCGCACTCACCGAGACGCTGCGGCTCATCCTCGTGCAGCACGACTTCATCCGTGCGGCCTCCGCGACCACCGACGAGTTGAGTGAGCTCGTCGATCGGTTCGCGCCGCTCGGCCGGCTCGTCCGGAGCCTGCCCGACCTCGAACTCGGAGCGGCCGTCGCGGCGGTCAACCGGCAGCTCCGGACGTGCGCGATCTCGCCGTCGCTCACCGCCCACGACGGCGCGGCCCTCCACATCCACTGGACCGGCAACGAGGCACCGTTCGCCCACCGCATCGTCGTCGACGGGCTCATGGCCCTCGCCCAGGTGCTGTGCGATCACGGCATGGCCCGCTTCGGGCGGTGCGCCGCTGTCGGCTGCGAGCGGGTGTTCCACGACACCACGAAGAACCGGTCCCGGCGCTTCTGCTCCGATCCCCGCTGCGCCAGCCGCACCCACACCGCGGCCCACCGCGCCCGGACCGCCTGAAACAGCACAATCCGACCCGGCACCGAACGTGCTGCAAACAGCACGAATCCGACCCGGCACCGAACGTGCTGTTCCGGAGGAGCGGTGGTGCCTTACACGCGTGTGATTTCAGGCGCTACGCTCGCGACCGATGGCCGTCGACGTCTCCACCCCCGTCTACGAGGGGCCGTTCGACCTGCTGCTACAGCTGATCCTCAAAGAGCAGGTCGACATCTACGAGATCAACCTCTCGACCATCGTCGACCAGTACCTGGCCGAGGTCGAGCGCCTGCACGAACTCGACCTCGACGTCGCCACCGGGTTCCTGCTCATCGCATCGACGCTCGTCGAGCTGAAGGCCCGACGTCTCCTGCCCAACCCCACCGACATCGACCTCGACGAGGAGCTCGCACTCTGGGAGGAGCGCGACCTGCTCCTCGCCCGTCTCCTCGAGGCCAAGACGTTCAAAGACGTCGCCACCGTCTTCTCGGCGCTCGCCGATGACGCCAGCCTGTCGTTCCCCCGACACGTCGGGCCCGACGACCGCTTCGCCGACCTGCTGCCCGACCTGCTCGAGGGCACCAGTGTCCGCTCGCTCCAGCGCGCGGCCATCCGAGCGTTCACGCCGACGCCCGAACCCGTCGTCGATCTCTTCCACGTCAACCCCATCCGGTTCACGGTGGCCGAGACGGTCGAGAGCCTCATCGAGCGCCTGCCGGCGATCGGTCGCACGTCGTTCCGATTCCTCACCGCCGATTTCGACGACCGCATCGAGGTCATCGTCCACTTCCTCGCCGTCCTCGAGCTGTTCAAGCAGGGTGCGGTCGACATCGACCAGCCCGAACGATTCGGCGACATCGAGATCGAGTGGATCGCCGATGCGTCGTTCGACGCCGACGAGATCCTCGTCGACACCTACGACGGCTGAGTCGCCGACCCACGACATGACCGACGAGATCCCGCTCGGCGACCCCGGCTCCGAGCCCGACGATCCGGCGTCTGCCGACGCGGCCGCCGGAGACGTCGCCGCGGAGAACAAGAAGGCCATCGAGGCGATCGTGCTCGTCGCGCACGATCCCGTTCCGCAGGAACTGCTCGCCCAGCTGCTCGAACAGCCGACGGCACTCGTCGAGCGATGGTGCGACGAACTCGCCGACGAGTACCGCTCGCAGGGACGCGGCTTCGAGCTGGTGCGTATCGCCGGCGGTGTGCGCTTCCAGACGGCAGCCGATCAGGCTCCGTACGTCGAGCGGTTCCTCCTCCACGACCAGCGGGCCCGGCTCACCGGTGCGGCGCTCGAGACGCTCGCGATCATCGCCTACAAGCAGCCGATCTCGAAGGCTCAGATCGCGTCCATCCGTGGCGTCGACCCGGACGGCGTGGTTCGCACGTTGCAGGGCAAGGGGTACATCGACGAGGTCGACCGTGACGACGGGCCCGGCCAGGCGATCCTCTACGGCACCACGCCGGCGTTCCTCGAGAAGCTCGGGCTCGAATCGCTCGACGACCTCCCCCCGATCGCCGAGTTCATTCCCGGTCCCGACGTCGTCGAGGCGCTCGAGCACGGCCTGCGGGTCACCCCCGAGATCGACGTCTCGGTCGACGACCCGGCCACTCCGCCCGGTGCCTCGCCGGGCGGCACCGACTGATCCGGCCACTCGTCGCCCCGATCGTCGGTACGGTGCCCGCCGTGAGCCAGGGAGATCGCCCGCGGCGCCGTGTCGAACCTCCGCTGTGGGAACAGCAGGCCGAGGCGAACGCCGCGCTGCCGCAGGGAGACCGGCTGCAGAAGGTCCTCGCTCGTGTCGGTCTCGGGAGCCGTCGGGTCTGCGAGGAGCTCATCGCCGAGGGGCGGGTGACCGTCAACGGAGAGGTCGCCGAGCTCGGGCGGCGCGTCGATCCCGACTCCGACCTCGTCGAGGTCGACGGAGCGCCCATCGGCGTGCGCCCCGGCCTCGTGCACTATCTGCTCAACAAGCCGGTCGGGGTGATCACCACCAGCAGCGACACACACGGACGCCCGACCGTGGTCGAACTCGTCCCCACCGAGCCGCGGGTGTTCTCGGTCGGCCGCCTCGACGCCGACACGGAGGGACTGCTGCTGCTCACCAATGACGGCGAGCTCGCGAACCGGATCGCACATCCACGCCACGGCGTCGAGAAGGAGTACCTCGCCGAGGTCGACCTCGGCGGCAGGTCCGAGGTGGCGAAGGGCGCGATCCGTCGGCTCCGGGACGGCGTCGAGCTCGACGACGGAGTCACGTCGCCCGCCACGGTCTCGCAACCGTCGCCCGGCGTGCTCCGACTGACCATCCACGAAGGCCGGAATCGACAGGTCCGACGGATGTGTGAGGCGGTCGGCCACCCGGTCCGGCGCCTGGTCCGCACCCGGATCGGACCGCTCGCCGATCGCCGCCTGGCGCCCGGCGACTGGCGGGAGCTCGACGTCGACGAGCTGAACGCCCTCCGACGGGCGGTCGCCGACGCTGCGGCGCACTGACGCCAGCACCGCCTCGACGCTGCAACCGTTCGGACGCAGCGGCGCACGGCAGTCGGTCGATCCGACGACGGGGCGGATCGATCAGGGATCGCGGCGGGGTCGCTCGGTACGATCGCCGCCGTGTCCAGCACGGATGCCGCGGCGCGGCGCGCGAACGTGATCGGCCTCGGCCTGATCGGCGGTTCGATCGCGCTCGCACTCCGAGCCCGGGGCTGGAACGTGTCGGGCATCGACGAGCGCGACGACGTCGTCGCCCGGGCCCGCGAGCTCGATGCGATCGACACCGTCGGCCTCGATGCCGACGCCGAGATCACCTTCGTCGCCGTGCCCGTGCTCGCCGGTACCGACCAGGTGAAACGGGCACTCGCCGAAACGAGCGGACTCGTCACCGACGTCGGCAGCGTGAAAGCACCGATCTGCTCGGCGATCGACGACGAGCGGTTCGTCGGCGGGCATCCCATGGCCGGCAGCGAGCGCGACGGTCTCGACGGCGCCGAGGCCGACATGTTCTCGGGCGCGATCTGGGTGCTCACCCCGCGCGGCGACGCGGCCGACGGCACGTTCGCCCGACTCACCTCGATCCTCTCGTCGCTCGGCGCTGAGGTCGTCGCGGTCGCGCCGGAACGGCATGACGAGGTCGTCGCCGTGGTCAGCCACGTTCCTCACCTCACGGCGGCGGCGTTGATGGGCGTGGCCGCCGATCGGTCCATCCAGAACGCCGCGCTCCTGCGACTGGCCGCCGGCGGCTTCCGCGACATGACCCGCGTCGCGAGCGGACGCCCCGACATCTGGCTCGACATCTGTGAGGAGAACCGCCCGGCCATCAGCGCGGCGCTCGGAGAGCTGGTCACCGCGCTCGACGCCCTCCGCCGCGACGTCGACGCGGGCGACCGCGAGTCGCTGCACGACCGACTCGCCACCGCCCGGACGGCTCGCGCCAACCTGCCCAGCCGCGTCGTGCATCCCGAGAACCTCGCCGAGGTCCGGATCCCGATTCCCGACCGCGCCGGCGCGGCCGCCGAGGTGTTCACACTCGCCGCCGAACTCGGCGTCAACATCGCCAACTTCGAGGTGGTCCACGTCGCCGAGTCCCACCGCGGTGTCGCCGTGGTGCTCATCGACCAGGACCAGTCGGAACTCCTGCGTGGCGGGTTGATCGCCCGCGGATTCCATCCGTCGATCCAGGCGCTGGCGTGAGCGACGCGCCGACCGACGATCGGGAACCCGATTCGGCCCCGACCGAGCCGGTCCACGTCCGGCCGGCCGGGGGACCGGTGATCGCCAGCGTGGCGGTGCCGCCGTCGAAGAGCATCGCCAACCGGGCGCTCGTGTGCGCGGCGTTGGCCGACGGCGAGAGCGAACTGATCGGGCTGGCGCCCGGCGACGACACGTCGGCCATGGTCGAGTGCCTCGGTGCGCTCGGCATCCCGATCGTCGTGTCGCCGCGACGACCCGAGCGCCCGGTCGACGACGGAACGGGTGCGATCCCGACCGGACGCGACGTCGATCCGCCGCCTGGGCCCTCACGCTCCGAGCGTCTCACCGCGCTGGTTCTCGGCAGCGGAGGCGATCTGGCACCGGGCCCCGCAGAACTGCCCGCTCGTCTCGCCGGCACCACCTCGCGATTCGTCACGGCGGTCGCGGCGCTCGGACCCGGCCCCTACACGATCGACGGCGGCGAGCCGCTCCGGCGCCGCCCGATGGCGCCGCTCCACGATTCGTTGCGGGCGCTCGGAGCATCCGTCGAACCGGCGGGCGACTGGGGACACCTGCCGGTCACGGTGTCCGGACCGATCGGTGCCACCGACGCGATCGTGATGCCCGGAGACGTGTCGAGCCAGTACGTCACCGCGCTGATGCTGATCGCCCCGCTGCTGCCCCGGGGACTCCGGCTCGGGTTGTCGAGTGATCTCGTCAGCCGTCCGTACGTCGAGATCACCCGTCACGTCATGGCGGCGTTCGGTGTAGGCGGCGTCGAGGTCTCGGGACGTCACGTCACCGTCCCGCGTTCTCGCTACGAGCCCGTCGAGTACCGGGTCGAGCCCGACGCGTCTTCGGCGAGCTATCCCCTCGCCGCTGCCGCCATCGTGGGTGGAGCGGTCGCCGTGCCCGGGCTCGGGCGGTCGTCGCTCCAAGGCGACGCCCGGTTCGTCGACATCGTCGAGGCGATGGGGTGCGTCGTCACGGTCGCCGACCACGACACCGTCGTGATGCGCCGGAGCGACACCGCGCTGCGCGGCGTCGACGTCGACATGTCCGACGTGTCCGACCTCGTCCCCACGGTCGCCGTGCTCGCCACGTGCGCGAGCTCACCCACGCGAATCCGGGGGGTCGGGTTCATCCGTGAGAAAGAGAGCGACCGTCTCGGCGACCTCGCCGACGAGTTGACCAAGGTGGGCGCGCAGGTCCGAGTGGAAGACGACGGACTCACCATCGGCCCCGCCTCCGATCTGCACGGGGCCGAGCTCGACACCCATCACGACCACCGGCTGGCGATGGCGTTCGGTGTGCTGGGCCTCGCGGTCGACGACGTCGTCGTCAATGATCCCGACGTGGTGTCGAAGAGCTGGCCCGACTACTGGGCCATGCTCGACTCGCTGCCGGCGGCCACCGGATGAACACCCCGAACGATCTCCACGCGACCGAGGCGCGCCCGCGTGTCGCTGCGTTCGACGTCGACGGCACGCTGACCGTGCGCGACTGCGTGGTGCCGTTCCTCCGGCGGGTGGCGGGTGCCCGCCGCATCGCCCCTCGGCTCGGAGTCCGCCCCGATCGGCTGCTGCCGACCATCGTCATGCGCGATCGCGACCGGCTCAAGGCGCTCGCCGCGGCGGCGACGTTCCGCGGGCGTCGACTCGACGACGTGCGCCGGGTCGGAGCCGACTTCGCTCGCCACGTCCACGAGCGGTGGCTGCGGGCCGAGTCGGTCGACCGTCTCGCCGATCACCTCGAGCGGGGCGATCACGTCGTGCTGGTGTCGGCGTCGTTCGAGGTGTACCTCGAGCCGCTCGCCGAGATGCTGGGTGCCCACGACGTGCTGGCGACCCGCCTGTCGAGTCGGGACGGGGTGCTGACGGGCGCACTCGACGGCCCCAACTGCCGCGGCCCGGAGAAGGTCGTCCGCCTGCACGACTGGCTCGACCAGGAGATGGGCGGACGGTCGGCGGTCGACCTCGCGGCCTACGGAGACTCCCGTGGCGATCGGGAGATGCTCGCGGACGCCGACGCGGCCCACTGGGTGCGCGACGGCAGAATCGTCGTCGAGGGCGCTGCGTGATCCGACCCGCGCTGCGGGCCATGCGCCCGCTGCAGTGGACGAAGAACGTCCTCGTGTTCGCGGCGCCGGCGGCGGCGGGCGTGCTCGACGAGGCCCGACCGCTCGGACTCACCCTGCTCACGTTCGTCGCGTTCTGTCTCGCGGCGAGTGGCACCTACCTGTGGAACGATCTCGCCGACCTCGAGGCCGACCGCCGCCATCCGACCAAACGAACTCGGGCGATCGCCGCCGGCGACTTGTCCGAGTCGGCCGCCCGTGCGCTCGGCGTGCTCCTCCCGCTCGCCGCACTCGGGCTGGCCGCGCTGACCGGGCGCTGGCAGACGGTGGCCGTGCTCGCCGTCTACATCGCGCTGACGCTCTCGTACACCGTCTGGTTGAAACACGTACCGGTCGTCGATCTGCTGACCATCGCCTCGGGCTTCGTCCTCCGCGCCGCTGCCGGCGCTGCGGCGGTCGACGTCGCGATGTCGCGGTGGTTCGTGCTGTGTGTGGTGTTCGGATCGCTCTTCATCGTCGTCGGCAAGCGGTACGCCGAACTCAACGAACTCGGACACGGTTCGGCCACCCGGGCGACGCTCGCCACCTACACCACCGGCTACCTGCGCATCCTGCTCTCGGTCAGCCTCGCCGGTGCGCTCATCAGCTACTGCGTGTGGGCGTTCGAAGCCAGCGAGATCTCGCCCGTGCAGCGCGACGACTCCGACTGGCCGTTCTACGAGGCGTCGGTGGTGCCGATGATCGCCGCGCTCTTCCGGTACCTCTTCGTGCTCGAGCGAGGTGAGGGGGCTGCGCCGGAAGAGGTGTTCGCTCGTGATCGTGTGCTGCAGTTCGCCGGCGCGGCGTGGATCGTGATCTACGGACTGGCGGTGTACGCGGGATGAACGAGGTCGGAGATCTGCCGTCGGCCGGCGAGATCGTGCGGCGTGTCGATGGCATCGACGGATGGATGACCCCCGGGCAGGGCGTCGCACTCGCCCAGGCGGCCGCGGCGTGCCCGCCCGCCGGGACGATCGTCGAGATCGGCAGCTTCCGCGGACGGTCGACGATCGTGCTCGCGTCGGCCGCCGACCCGTCGGTGTCGGTGATCGCGATCGATCCGCATGCCGGCAACGACCGCGGACCGCAGGAGATCGACGGGTTCGAGGCCGAGGCCGACGGCGACCACGCCGTGTTCCTCGGGAACCTCGCGGCGGCCGGCGTCGCCGAGCGCGTCCGACACCTCCGGATGTACTCCGGAGACGCACTCACCGAGGTCGACGGGACGATCGACGTGTTGTACGTCGACGGCGCTCACCGCTACCGGCCGGCGCTCTCCGACATCCGGTCGTGGGGGGCGCGGGTCAACGACGGCGGGACGATGCTGATCCA
>JBCCTP010000080.1:0-12899 GCA_039198505.1 Actinomycetota bacterium
CGCCCAACGGCGTGCACTGCGCGGTCTGTACTCCACCTGTGCGATCCCCGGCTGCGGAGTGCACTCCGACCGCTGCAAGCTCCACCACATCATCTGGTGGCGCCACGGCGGCCACACCGACCTCGACAACCTCCTCCCCGTCTGCGCCCGACACCACACCAAGATCCACGACCACGGCTGGATCGTCGAACTCGGACCCCACCGACAACTCACCCTCCGCCTCCCCGACGGCACCATCCACAACACCGGACCACCCTCACGGCGAGCCGCCTGATGGGCGGCGCACGACTACTCGGCGATGTCGTGCTCCGCCGGGCCGAACACGAAGAGATGCTGCAGGTACGGCTCCGGATCGTCGGTGCCCGAGAGTCGACGCTCGGCCTGAGCCCGGCTGCGGCGACCGAACGTCGCCCGGAAGAACTCGAACGGATCGGCGCGGAACGTGACCGGCGACGTGGCGTCCCCTGCCCACGACTCCCCGTTCTCCGCCACCGTGGCGATCGACGTCCCGGTGGCGCTCTGGACCATGCTGACCCAGCGCTGCGCCATCATCCGGGCGCCGAGTTCGATCTCCGGAGACTCGCGTCGTCCGGGTCGACCGACGGCGGCCCGCAGGTCCTGCTCGTGGCACAGCAGATCCATGACCACCGCCGGCATCGGGCCGTCGTCCTTGGCGAGGATCACCTCGAGCTGCGATGCCGAGCGCTCCCACTCGCGGAGCACCACGTTGGTCGCCGTGCCCCGCCACTCGTCGACGTGCCGGGCGGTCCACTCCTCGAGGGTGGGCGCCGTCGGGCTGCCCGGTCCGACACCGTTCACGGCGTCGGTCGCGACCCCGGTCAGATGTGCCACCACGTCGTGCACCGTCCAGCCGGGACACGCCGCAACGGGCGCCGCCAGAGCCGTCGAGTCGAGCGACCGGACCAGATCCGACACCGTCTCCCTCGTCCGGGCGTAGATCCGGCTCGGCGTGTCGACCGGAGTGGACGAGTCGGCCGGGGTGACCATGGCGCGAACGCTACTCAGCGCCGGCCGGCCCGGAGGCGAGGCTCTCGCTCAGGCGTCGACGCCGGCGAGCATCTCGTCGGCGGCGGTCCACGGGTCGGTGGTCCGCTCGACCACCTCGGAGGTCAGCTCGTCCCACCGCTCGCCGGTGCAGATCTGGCGTGCCCGTCGGCCGAGGCGCTGGGCGATGATCTCCCGCAGCTCCTCGCCGAGGCGAAAGGTTCGTCGCTCGGTGAGAAGGCCCGACTCTTCGGCGTACGCCCGGTGGGCGAGCACCTGCTCCCAGACGTCGTCGATGCCGTCGCCCGACGTGGCGGTGGTCGCGACGATCGGCGGACGCCAGGCGTCGTGGGGCAGGTCCGACAGGTCGAGCATCTGCATCAGATCGCGACGCGTGTCGTCGACCCCCTTGCGGTCGGCCTTGTTGATGACGAAGACGTCGGCGATCTCCATGAGACCCGCCTTGTTGGCCTGCACCGAATCACCCCAACCCGGGTTCACGACCACCACGGTCGTGTCGGCCTTGCCTGCGACCTCCACCTCGACCTGGCCGACACCGACCGTCTCGACGAGAATCCACTTGCGGCCGATCGCATCGAGCGCCCGCACCGCCTCCGGTGTCGCCAAGGCGAGGCCGCCGAGGTGCCCCCGGGTCGCCATCGACCGGATGAACACGCCGGGGTCGGTGGCGTGGTCCTGCATCCGCACCCGGTCGCCGAGGATCGCTCCCCCGGTGAAGGGCGACGACGGGTCGATCGCCAGCACGGCGAGTTCGATCTCGAGCGCCCGCAGGTGCGAGATCAGCGCCGAGGTGAGCGTCGACTTCCCGGCGCCCGGCGCACCGGTGAGACCGACCGTGTACCCCTCACCCGACCGGGGGTACGCCAGTCGCCCGATCTCGCGGGCGTCGTCATCGCCGCGCTCGATCATCGAGAGCAGCCGGGCGAGCGCTCCGCGATCGCCGCCGACCGCAGCGTCGAAGAGTTCGGGCGCGGAACGTCGGGGTCGACCCATGGGATCCGCCGGTCAGGCGCCGATCGCCTCGGCGGCGGCTTCCTCGGCGATGTTGATCACCTCGGTCACCCCGTCGACCCGATCACGCATGATCCGTTCGATCCCGGCCTTGAGCGTCTGCGTCGACGCCGGACACCCCACACAGGCTCCGGTCAACTCGACCTCGACCACACCCGTGTCCTCGTGGACGTTGTGCAGCACGATGTCGCCTCCGTCGGCCTGCAGGGCCGGGCGGATCACCTCGATGGTTGCTTCGACCTTGGCGCGCATGTCACAGACCATTCAATCAAGGCGCGACCTACGATCATCGATTGTGCGGTGGTCTGTGACGCCCGCGTCGATCCTCGCCCACCAGGGCGGATGGGACGAGATCCTCCTCATCGTCGGGCCCATGGCCGGGATCGCCTGGCTGCTGGTCGTCGCCAAGCGCCGTGTCGATGCCGCAGCCGAGGCAGCGGGACGGGACTCGGCCGCGGCAGACTCCAGCGATGCCCGCTGATCCACGCCGCACCGACCGCGAACTCGACCTCATCGTCTACGGCGCCACGAGCTTCGTCGGACAGCTCACCGTCGCCCATCTCGCCCGGCGCGTCGCCGACGGCGCCGAGCTGCGATGGGCCATCGCCGGCCGGAACGCTCAGAAGCTCGCCGGCGTGGCGTCCGACCACGATCTCGGCGACGACGTCGCTCAGTTGGTCGCCGACGCCGCCGACCGTGCGGCCCTCGACGAGCTGGCGGCGCGCACCCGCGTGGTCGTCTCCACCGTGGGCCCGTACGCGACGTACGGCTCCGACCTCGTCGCCGCGGTGGCCGATGCCGGCACCGACTACTGCGACCTCACCGGCGAGCCGCAGTGGATCGCCCGGATGATCGACGCCCACCACGACCGGGCCGCCGAGACCGGTTCCCGCATCGTGCACTGCTGCGGCTTCGACTCCATCCCCTCCGATCTCGGCGTGTGGTTCACCCAGCAGCAGGCGATCGAGCGATTCGGGACCCACTGCCAGAGCGTCTCGTACCGCCTCATCGGCGCGAGCGGCACGGCGTCGGGCGGCACGATCGCCAGCGGCATGAACATGGTCGAGGAGGCGGCCGCCGACCCCGAGATCGCGAAGCTCGTCGGCGATCCCTTCGCGCTGATGCCCGAGGGCGTCGAACCCGGTGTCCGCCAGGACGACATCACGATCGCCCGGCGGGACGACGCCGCCGAGGGTTGGATCGCACCCTTCGTCATGGCGGCGATCAACACCAAGATCGTGCATCGCAGCCATGCTCTGCTTGGACGGCCGTGGGGCGACGACTTCCGATACGACGAGGCGATGGCCATGGGCGCCGGCCCGCTCGGCGCCGCGAAGGCAGCGGGTGTCGGAAGCGCCATGGTCTCGTTCATGGCGATCAGCTCGCTCGGTCCGGCCCGTCGGCTGATCGGACGGTTCCTGCCCGAGCCGGGCACCGGCCCGTCGCCCGAGCAGCAGGAGAAGGGGTACTTCACCGTCCGCCTGTACGGCCGCACCGCCGATGGCGACAGGATCACCACCGAGGTGACCGGCGACCGCGACCCCGGCTACGGCTCGACCGCGAAAATGCTCGCCGAGACGGCGTGGCTGCTCGCCGACACGTCACCGGACGAGTCGGGAGCTCCCGGCAGCACCACCCCCGCCGCAGTGCTCGGCGCCCCACTCGTCGACCGCCTGGTCGACCACGCCGGTCTCACGTTCGACGTCGTCGACTGAGGACAAACGGAGGACAAACGGTGTCTGACACCGATTGTCCTGGAACTCAGACTCGTTCGATCGATGCGCCGAGTCCGGCGAGACGGCCGACGATGTCGTCGTAGCCGCGATCGATGTGGTCGATGCCGCTGATCACGGTCTCGCCGTCGGCAGCCAGGCCCGCCACCACCATCGCCGCTCCGGCGCGGATGTCGTGGGCCCGGACCGGCGCACCCGACAGGCGCCGGACGCCTCGCACCACCGCGTGATGGCCGCTCGTGCGGACGTCGGCGCCGAGCCGCTGGAGCTCCTCGACGTAGCGGAAGCGACCGGGGTAGAGGTTCTCGGTCACGATGCCGACGCCGTCCGCGACCGACAGCATGGTGATGATGAGCGGCTTGTAATCGGTGGCGATCCCGGGATACGGCAGCGTGGCGACGTCGATCGAGCGGAGCCGTGACTCGGCGGTGACCGTGATGCCGCCGTCGTTCGGGGTGATGTCGAGACCCATGTCGCCGAACCGCTCGAGGACCATCGCCATGTGATCGCCGCAGGCGCCGACGACGTCGATCGAGCCTCCCGACACCGCACACGCCGCCATGTAGGTCGCCGCCTGGATGCGGTCGGTGACCGTTCGGTGGTCGGTGGGACGCAGCTCGTGCGGTTCGACGCCCGTGATGCGCAGCGTCGGACTGCCGATCCCGTCGATCTTCGCCCCCATCGACACCAGGAAGTGACACAGATCGGAGATCTCGGGCTCTCGTGCGGCGTTGTCGATCGTGGTCACCCCGTCGGCCAGCACCGCGGCGGTCATGATGTTCTCGGTAGCCCCGACACTGGGGAACTCGAACGCCACGTGAGCGCCGTGCAACCGGTCGGCTCGCGCGAACACGTCACCGTGACGGAACTCGAACTCGGCGCCCATCGCCTCGAGTCCGGCGACGTGCATGTCGATCGGACGGGAGCCGAAGTCGTCGCCGCCCGGCATCGACAGCTGCACGTCGCCGCAGCGGGTGAGGAGCGGCCCGAGCACGTTGATCGACGCTCGGATCCGTTCGACCAGCTCGTACGGCGCGACCGGTGTCAGGTCGCCGGAGTTGTCGAGTTCGATCCGGTCGGTGCCCGTTCGCTTCATCGACACGCCGATCGCGGCGAGCAGGTCACCCAGGATCGAGACGTCGGCGATGTCGGGCACGTTGGTCAGCGTGTACCGCCCGTCGCACAGGATCGTCGACGCCATGAGCTTCAGCACGGAGTTCTTGGCACCGGGGACGCGCACCGAGCCGGACAGCCCCTCGGCCCCGTGGACCACGATCCGCTCCTCGTTCCCCTCACCGGAGAGCACGTTCACAGTCGCCAGTATGCTCCCGGGGTGCGGCGGCGGGAACGCATCGTGACCCGACGATGGCCCGACGACGAGACCCACCGAGCGCTCGTCTGCACTGCCCGCGACGACATCGTCTCCGAGCGTGAGATCCGGGACGACGGGGCGCCGGACCGTCACGTGCACGAACAGATCCACGGGCCCTTCGCGAGCTACCGGCGCGAGGTGCGCGTCGACGAGGGACGACTCGTCGAGACGACCGCCTATCGAACGCTGATCCCCTGGTTCGGCTGGCTGTTCGCATGGCCCATCCGGGCGACACTGGCTCGGCGGATCCGGTACCCGGGGTGGTGGGCGCCACCCGACCGCGTCGACGCCACCCAGATCCGGGTGATCGGGCTGCTGGCGGCGGCGTCGATGTCGGCGGCGTTCATCAACACGCTCTTCACGCAGACCGCCGAGTTCGCCGCCGACGACTTCGGCGTCGGCGAGTCGGGCATCGGATTCGCCGGTGCCGCCGTCCGCGCCGGCATCGTGATCGCGCTCCCGGCCGCCGTCATCGCCGACCGCATCGGTCGCCGACGCGTGCTCGTCGCCACCGCCTGGCTCGCGCCGACCATCTCGCTGCTCGGCGCGCTCGCCCCCAGCTTCTGGGCACTCGTGGCGAGCCAGGCGATCGGCCGACCGATGGGCATCGCGCTCGCCTTCGTGATCGGCGTCGTCGCCGCCGAGGAGATGCCGCGCAACAGCCGCGCCTACGCGGTGAGCGTGCTCGCGATGGCCGCCGGCCTCGGTGCCGGCATCGCGGTCATGTCGCTCCGTCTCACCGACATCGGACCCGAGGGATGGCGATACGTGTACGTGGTGTCCGCCGTCTGGCTGATCGTGGCGTTCGACGTGACCCGGCGCCTCCCCGAGACCCGACGCTTCTCGGCCGAGGCTCGTCGCCCCACGCACACCCGACGACTCGATCGCCGCCGGTTCGCGCTCCTCGCCGGCGTCGCCTTCACCGCGAACGTCTTCATCGCGCCGGCGAGCTTCTTCCAGAACAGCTACCGGTCCGACGTCCGCGACTTCTCGGGCGGGCAGATCGGACTCTTCTCGATCATCGTCGGCACTCCCGCCGGAGTCGGACTGATCATCGGGGCGCGTATCGCCGAGCGTTCCGGTCGCCGACGGCTCATCAGCGTCGGTCTCCCGCTCTCGGTGATCGCGGTCCTCGTGGCGTTCTCGGTGGCCGGACCACTGCTGTGGATCTCGTCGTTCCTCGCCGCCGTGCTCGGCAGCGCCGTGTATCCAGCGATGCAGGTGTACCGCACCGAGCTGTTCCCCACCGCGAACCGGACGCGGGCGTCGGGGTACATCGTCGCCGCCGCCCTCGTCGGAGGCATCGGCGGGCTCATCGCCACCGGCCAACTCATCGACGCGGGCTGGTCCTACACGAGCGTGATGTCGACCATGGCGATCGGTCAGCTCATCGCGGTGGTCCTCATCGTGGTCGGCTATCCCGAGACCGCGCACCGGGAGTTGGAGGAGCTCAACCCCGAGGACGAGGATCTCGATCTCTCGGCACTGTCGCGATCAGTCGACGACTGACGACACGAATCGGAGCACGACGTCGGCGAGGAACTGGTCGGCGCCCTTCAGATCGTGGCGGCCGCCGTCGATCCACACGTGCTCGACCCGTGCCGGGATCGTGGAGGTCCAGCGCTCGAGCTCGTCGGGTGTGGCGAACGGGTCCCGCGTCCCCGACACGAACAGGCACGGCACGTCGATCGACGGGAGGTGATCGACCCGCAGACTCTCGGGCGCTCCGGGAGGGTGGAGCGGATAGGAGATGAGCACGAGTGCCGCGAGGCGGGCCACCGGACCCGCATCGTCGACGTCGGCGGCCACCATCGAGCACATCCGGCCGCCCATCGAGCGGCCGCCCATCACGACCGACCCGCGACGCCGCGAGATCCCCGCGAGGTCGGCGCGGATCGACGCCATGAGCTTCGGCGCCCGGTCGGGAGCGCGGCGACCCTCCCTGCGGTACGGGAAATCGTGTCGTTTCACGTCGACGGTCGACGTCGACGCGTGGTCGATCCGCACGAGGCTCGAGTGGTCGGCGGCCGACCCTGCGCCCGGGTACAGCATCAGGGTCGTGCGCGCCATCGGGCGGGACGTTACCCAGGCGGTGATGCGGGCGACGAGGAGCTACGAGGAGCGGCTGAGGATCCGGCGTGCCTCGGCGAGGTCGTTCATCGCCTTCGCCGCGTCCGATCCGCTGCCGCCGTGATCGGGGTGCACCTCGCGCATCTTCGAGCGGAACGCCTTGGTGACCGAGCGTTTCGACGGTCGATCGCCACCCAACTCGAAGCCGAGGATCTGCATCGCCCATCCCTCGGGGTCGGCGAGCGCCTCGAGCGCAGTGCTCTGCGACCCGGCCAGGTACGCGATGAGGGACGGCCCGATCGGTCCGCGCCAGTTGACCGCCTTGTGCAGAACGGGAGCGATGGCCCGTCGATGCTCGGCCGCCAGACGCTCGACCGCGTACACGGCACCGAGGACCTGCGCCAGATCGGTGCCCGTCGTGCCGAAGTCGAAGGTGATGTCGTCGTCTTCCCCCACCAGTCGATGGGTGCTGTTCGACAGGCCGTGTCGATCGACCTGGAACCGGTGACGCAGGCGCGGCTGCACGACCCGCTGTCCGGACTCGATCTCGCGGATCAGCGCTCGAACTCCCGCCAGCGCGTCCTCGTCGAGGCCCTCGAGGTGTCGAGCGACGATCGCCCCGAGCAGCAGGCCACCGAACCCGGGCGCGGGATCGACCGGGAGCACCATGGCACCCAGCGCGACCCGTCTCGTGGGCTGCACGGGCCGACTGTGGAAGATCTCCAGCTCGGCCAACAGCACGGCTGGGCACGCTACCGACGCTGCCGGCCGGGCACTCGGCGGTGCTGATCGACGTGACGGGCGTCCGCGCCGGCGCCGGCAGGCTCGCGCCGGCTACACGTAGGGACGGAGGATGGTCCGGAGCTTCTCGGCCCCGACGGCGACGGCGGACTCGTCGTCCCCGTCGTCGGCGGCGGACGCCGCCCCGAAGTTGCGCCGACGACGCTGACGCTTCGATTCGACGATCGGTCCAGCGGTGGATCCCGCCGCCACGGCGCCGGTCGACCCGTCGCCCCCGGCGTCCGAGCCCGCGCCGGCGCCGGTCGACCGATCCCGTCCGGCCGACTCGTCGTCGAAGCTCGCGATGATCGAGGTCATCGTCTCGATGGCGGTCTCCCAGGGACGAGGCGGGAACGCATAGGGCGGCTGCGACGCATCGAGGGTGTCTCCCAGCTCGATGAGCGACCGCCGCGCCTTCGCGTCGCTCGGTTCACGTGCGAGGCGATCGGCGGCGAGGAAGACGTCGGACAGCGCCCCCTCCGGCGCGTGAGCGCTCGCCGTGTCGGTGGCGACCAGCTCGCCCGCCTCGATGGCGTCGAGGATCTCGTCGACGGCCTCCTCGGCGTCGGCTGCGACGACGACGGTGCTGTCCTCCCAACGGTGAGGGACCTCGGAGTCGACGAGCGCGTCGCGCAGCAGTTCGCGGTCGGCGTCGCTCCACTCGTCGAGCCCGTACTCGGTGGCTTCGGCATCGTCCTCGAGAGCGATCGGAAACGGTCCGAGCTGCGACTCGAGCCGCTCGAACATCGCATCGGCGGCGTCTTCGACGTCTTCGGGGACCACGAGTTCCTCGCCGTCCCAGCCGTGGGGGATCGACTCGCCCGCCAGCGCCTCGGCCAGCTCGGCGCGCTGATCGAAGTTCCACGCCGACAGGTCGTAGTGCACCTTGACCGTGTCGGGATCGAGCGGATCGAAGTCGATCGGCTCGCCGGACGCCTGGATGTCCTCCTGCTTCTCGGCGTTGGATCGGTTCACGAAAGCCACGGTCCGAAATCTACCGGCGCTCCCGACCCGGACGGGAGCGACTCAGCCGGCGTGGTCGGCGGGAGGGCACACGCGATCGAGGAACGCCTCGGTGCGCGCGTAGTCGTCGGCCACATGGGCCGGGTCGCGGTACCCGTGGCCCTCCCCGTCGTAGATCACGAGGTCGACGTCCCCACCCGCGGTCCGGATGCGTTCGGCGAGCGCGATCGATTGAGCAGCCGGCACGACCGGATCGTCGGACCCGTGCGAGAGCAGCAGCGGCGCCGCGATCCGTTCGGCGCGGTGCAGCGGCGAGAGCTCGGTGAACCGTGCCTCGTGGTCGGGGTGCCCGTCGAGCGGTGCGACGAGGGTGTCGGTGTAGTGCGCCTCGAAACGGTGCGTGGCCTCGGCGAGGGCCCGGAGATCGCTCACGGGGTACGAGGCGACGCCGCCGGCGACGAGGTGGCCGTGATCGGCGAGCACCCCGAGCACCGTGAGTCCCCCCGACGATCCGCCCATGACGACCGTGGACGTCGCCGACGCCCAGCCCGACCGTTGGGCGGCGCCCAGGATCGCGGCGGTGTCGTCGACGTCGAGCCGCCCCCAGCGGCCGTGGAGGGCCTGCTGGTACTCACGGCCGTGTCCGGTCGTGCCGCGTGGATCGACGACGAGGACGTCCCACCCCCGACTCCACCAGTACGCGATCCGCGGGCGCCACTCGACGGGCCACTGATCGGTCGGGCCGCCGTGCACCCAGCAGATCATCCGCCCGGCCCCAGCGGTGTAGCGGCGAGCGTGCAGCGTCGCGCCGTCGGCGGAGAGCGCGATGACCGGATCGGGTTCCGGCAGCTCGACGGCATCCCATCCGACGACATCGGCGCGCGCCACCGTCACGACCGACTCGTCGGCGAGATCGTGCACCACGATCGACGGCGGCCGGCTCGCGTCGCTCCGCACGGCGGCGATCCGATCGCTCTGCCAGTCGAGCGCGCCGTGGATCCCCGAGTCGAGGACCGTGATCCGCCCGGTCTCGATCTCGACCACCGCGAGATCTCCGATGCCTCGATGGTTCCGAGCGATCGCGACGCGGATGCCGTGGGGAGAGATCGCATAGCTGCGATTCCCCATGCCCCAGGTGGGTCCGGCGTGCTCGACCGGTTCGTGGGCGACCGCTCGCCCGGCGACATCGACGTTGAGCCAGCCGGACGCGTCGTGGATCTCGCAGCGCTCGCCCGACGACGTGAACCGCGGCTGTTGGACGGCACCACCGGCCCTCGGGTGCTCGACCACCTCACCCGTCCGCAGATCGGCTTCGACCCGGACCGAGCCGTCCCACGGCATGTCGGGTGGACTCCAGGCCTGCCACGCGACCATCCGACCGTCGGGGCTGATCGCCGGATCGAAGCAGAACTCGTGCCGACCGTCGTCGACCCGGCGCGACGAGCCGTCGACGACGTCGACCACCCAGATCTCGGCCTCGTCGACCGCGACGGCGACGATCGGCGAGCGTCGTCCGCGCTGCGGGTCGTCAGCCCCGACGGCTGCCGGGGTCGTGGCCGGCATGGCGGTCGACGGAGCGCGCATCTCGCGTCGTGCATGGGTCAGTTGACGAAGCTGCGCACCTCCCTGCCACCACAGCTCGCCGTCGTCGGCGACGTAGACGAAGTCGGGGATCGCGTCGCCGGCGGACGAGGCTGCAGGCATCCAGGCGAAGCATCCTCCCCCGAGACCGCGGCCCGGGCGCGGCGCAGGGCCGAACGTGAAATCGCGTTCGACCCGGTCGCCGTCGAGATCGACCACCGCGATCGCCGCGTCCCCACCCGAGCGTCGGACGAAGGCCACGTACCGCCCGGACGGGTCGAGCCGCGGCTCGGACAGATCACGTCCGGAGGTGACGAGTTCGAGCGGGATCGGCGCCACGGGCGCACCCTACGGCGGCCCGAAACCCGGCGGACCGGAAACTCGTTGGATCGACCCTCGTTCCGTCTGACAAGGTGCTCGCCGTCGACCACCGAGGTCGACACCGAGCCGAGAGGAGGCCCGACCATGCAGATGTTCATCACCATGACGACCACGGGCGACCTCGTGCTCATGGATCCGATCGGCGCGGCCGATCGGGCCTGCCTCGCCGACGCGGCGGCCTGACGCGCCACGTCGCGCGACCGGCCATCGCCCGGTCGACCCGACGTCGGACCGCGCCACCCCGACCACCGCACCCGGTCACGGCATCCGGCCAGGGCACCCGGCCACGGCATCCGCCGCTCGTCGACACCGGTCGGCCCGCGCGTCCTGCGCCTCTCACTCGCCGGCGCGTCGCGGCTCCACACGTCATCCCCCACCGAACACCCGACATCAACCAACGCTCCAGGAGGAGTCATGTACCCCAACCACCCCGACCACCAGCTGCTGATCATCCGTCAGCATCACGAACACCTCCGTCGCTCGGCGGAGGCGTCCCGACGATTCCGCGATGCGCGGGGCCGGAACCGGTTCCGGTCGCGAGAGCGCCGGCGACGACAACATCGGTAACAACACCGGGAACGGCGCCGGCCACGACCGACGCCGTCGCATCGATCGGCGGCCGTGCCTTCACGACGTCACCTTCACTACGTTGTGGGGTCATGGCCGTCGATCACCGCGAACGTCCCGACCGCAACCTCGCGATGGAGCTCGTGCGAGCCACCGAGTCGGCGTGTCTCGCCGCAGCTCGCTGGGTCGGACGCGGCCAGAAGGAGGCCGCCGACGGCGCCGCCGTCGAGGCGATGCGCCTGTCGCTGTCGACCGTCCAGATGACCGGCACGGTCATCATCGGCGAAGGCGAGAAGGACGACGCTCCGATGCTCTACAACGGCGAGGAGGTCGGCGACGGCAGCGCTCCACTCGTCGATGTCGCCGTCGATCCGATCGACGGCACCACCCTCACCGCCCACGGCAAGACGAACGCTCTCTCCGTCATCGCCGTCGGCGACCGTGGATCGATGCTCGACCCCGGGCCGTCGTTCTACATGAACAAGATCGCGGTCGGCCCTGAGTCGGTCGGTTCGATCGACATCACTGCGAGCCCCACACAGAACCTGCGGTGGATCGCGAAGTCCAAGCAGGAGGACGTCCAAGACCTCACGGCCGTCATCCTCGACCGGCCCCGACACGCCGATCTCATCGCCGAGGTGCGCGAGGCCGGTTGCCGGATCCGGCTCATCACCGATGGCGACGTCTACGGATCGGTCGCCACCTGCTGGCCCGATGCGGGCGCCGACGTGCTGTTCGGGATCGGGGGCACACCCGAGGGGGTCATCTCGGCAGCGGCGCTGAAGGCGATGGGCGGCGAGATGCAGGCGCAGTTCGCCCCGCAGTCCGACGACGAACGCACGGCCATGGACGCCGCTGGCTACGACCTCGATCGCGTGATGACGCAGGACGACCTCATCACCACCGACAACTGCTACTTCGCCGCGACCGGCCTCACCGACGGCGCCCTGCTGCGCGGCGTTCGCTTCGACGCCGGCGGTGCACGCACGCAGAGCCTCGTGATGCGGTCGCGCAGCGGAACCGTCCGCATGATCGACGCACGTCACCGCGTGTCGAAGCTGCGCGAGTTCGCCGCGATCGATTACTGACCGGCACCGCTGCGATACGTCCCACTTGACGCAGCCTGTACTCGTGTGGACCGTCCGGCGTGCCGATGAAGGGGTGTGGGCTCCTCCGGCGCGCCGAACGGATCATCGACCGTCTCCCGCGACGCGCGGCGGAACGACGGATTCACGCTCGTCGAGCTCCTCATCGTGGTCGTGCTGCTCGGCCTGCTCGCGGCGATCACCGTCCTGGCCGTGCGCCAGATCTCCGATCGGGCCGACGAGAACGCCTGCGCCGTCGAGCTGCGGGACCTCGTCACCGCCTCGGAGGCGCACTGGACGCTGACGGGTGCCTACGGCGACGAGTCCGCG
>JBCCTP010000081.1:0-12861 GCA_039198505.1 Actinomycetota bacterium
CTTCTCTCCGGCTCGAAGTCGACGCTGCGGGAATCCGGTGCCGTTGCGTGTGTCGAGCAGGCGAGCCGGCGTGAGCGGCGTCATCTGCGCCGCGGTGTCCTTGCGGAAGTAGCCGGCCATGTCGACCGTGACGTCGACCCCGCCGGCCTCGTTGTAGAGGCTGAACGTCCCGTCGTTGCCGACACCCATGATCGACATGTTGGGGATGATCTTGCCGACGGTCGGGTTGACCGTGGCCGTGAACGGGCGGGCGTAGCCACTCGGGAATCCGGTGAGGAAGGTCGTCTCCGATGGGCGGATCGACGTGACGTTGACCGCCACCGCGCGCACGTCGTTGGCCGGGACGCCGTTGGCCCCCGTGACCTGCACCGTGATCGTCTCGCCCGGCTGGATGCGGTGCCTCGGACCGCCCGTGTTGTCGCGGCTGTCGAAGATGCGCACCGGGTTCATCGCGACGAACTCGCCGAACAGCTGACCGGGGACCGACGGCGAACCGTCGGGGCCGCCCCGGAACAGACCCAGGTTGGAGCCGTAGTCGGGAAGGGCACTTCCGGCGCCGCCCATCCAGCCGTCGAGCACCGATCCGAAGTAGTCGGCGTGGCTGACGTGGGTCGGCATGCGGTCCCAGCGACGGAGACCAGCGAGCGACGGTCGCTGCCCGTAGAAGCCGCCGCGGACCTTCGATCCGAGGACGAACTGCGGGGCCGACGATCCGTGATCTGTGCCCTGGCCGTCGTTGCCGTACGACGTCCGACCGAACTCGGAGAACGTCATCACCGTGACCCGGTTCCCCCAGTCGGGGTGGAGGAGTCCGAAGAACCGCTGCAGCGCGGCGTCGAGCTCCCGCATCCGCTCGCCGTGCTGCGTCGGTTGACCGGCGTGACTGTCGAAGTCACCGAATCCGGCGGTCAGCACCCGGAAGCCGAGGTTGGCGTTGATCAGCCGAGCGGCCACCTCGAGCTTCGACACGATCTCGGCGTCGGCCTCCTGCTCCGCGCGCAGCAGGGTGTTGAGCGTCGCCGCCACGTCGAGCTGGTCGACCTGCGCCCCGCCCACCCGTGCATGCCATCCACCGGTGCCGGCGCTCACGTCGCGGATCGTCTGGAACAACGAGTTGTCGGCAGCCGTGCGCCAATCGCGAGGGACGCCGAAGTCGGGCGGGCCGGTCGGCACGACGGTGGCTGCGCTCGATCGACCGATCATGTGCAGCGGCAGCGAGCGCCCGATCTCGGCTGCGGCATACAGGTCTTTGCTGCCGCCGAGGTAGTCGTCGAGCCAGCGCCCGACCCAACCGCTATCGGGTGTGCGCGGCGTCGAGTACCCCGCCATCCACTTCGCCATGGACGAGAAGTGGCTGAAGTCCTCCATGTCGGTGTGACCGACACCTTCGACGATCGCGAGTTGGTCGGCCTCCCAGAACCGCTTGAAGACGGTGAGGTCCTCGTGGAGTCCGGTGCTGGCGTTGATCTCCTGGGTCTGGCTCCCGGGGATGGCGAGCGAGCCGTGCTGGTCGTAGTAGTGGCCGTCGTTGACCTGGACCACGGTGTTGAGACCGTCGTTGCCGCCGAAGAGCCCGACGACGAGCAGGATGCCGTCGTTCGGGCCCACGGGTCCGGCAGCCCACGCCGAGGGGTCGTGTCCGGGGATCACGTGGTCGAGCAGTGAGGTGCCGGGCCCGGCCACCAGGCCCGCGCCCATCCCCATGCCGACCAGCTGGAGGAAGTGGCGGCGGCTCAGTTCCCCCGGCCGCGTGATCTCGTCGACGTCGGGATGGTCGGCGGCGCGGCTGAGGTGGTGGAGTGCCCCGGCGGTGGAGATGTCGGGATCGAGCATCGGTTCGTTCCTCTTCGAGTCTCTTCGTTCGTCTCGTGCGTCTCGATGCCGGTCAGGCGAGATGCATCTCGGGGGCGATCAGGATCAGCAGGAAGGCGTCGAAGCGCATCCACCACTCGATCGAGTCGAGGTGCTGCGCGATGCGCGTGCGGTCGGCCGCTGCCAGGGAGGGCAGCCGCATCCGGCTCACGAGCCGATTGATCAGGTCGGGGCTGGTCATCCCGAGAGTGTCTGTCTCCCACTCGTCCCGTCCCGGGTGCCCGAGCGGGAACTTCAGATTGCTCTTCAGAACTCGACCACCCGGTAGGTCGACGTAGCCGTTGTCGCCGTCCCAGGTGCCCTCCTTGAGCCGCCACTCGCAGTTCTGGACCATGCGGTTCCGCGCCTCCATGGCGGCGGCGTTGACCCAGTACGCGTTGGGCTTCCACCCGCTGACGTTCGGCGGGTACAGCGGTCGCTGTCCCGTGCGGTCCATCAGGTACGTCGGTGCGGCGTGGTCGCCGCGCAGACCGGTGGCCGACATCAGCGCCACCCCGTACTCGACGGGCTGGCGGACGAGGCCGGTCTTGGTCTCGTCGAGGTAGAAGTCGGCGTGCACGAGCATCGACCGCACCCACGGACGGATCTGGAACCCGGTCGAGATCAGGGTGTCGCGCATCACGGCACCGACCCGGCCGGAACTCCAGAACCAGCTCGGGAGCGGATCGCCGTTGCCGAACTCCTGCCACAGCTTCCGGGTGAGGAACTCGGCGGCGACCTCCCGGGTGGGACGCCCCCGGTTCGCGTCGTTCGCGGCGCCGGCCGGGACGACGGCCGACGGCCCCAGCACCACGTCGATCGTGGCGTTGCCAGCGTTCTGCTCGTTGGTGTTGACGTTCTGCCCGAAGAAGGGGATCGCTCCCTTCACGTGGCGCTCCGCCGTGAACCGGTAGGTCCCCGACGAGTAGCCGTCCTCGGTGAAGCCGTGTCCGGTCCAGGCGTCGGTGGCGGCCTCGACCTCGGTCTCGGTGTAGTTGCCGACCCCGAGGATGAACAGCTCGAGCAGCTCGCGGGCGAAGTTCTGCTGTGGCGACGAGGCGAAGTTCCGCCAGTTGTCGAGGTAGCGGAGCATCGCCCCCTGCACGGCCATCTTCTTCATGAGCGAGTTGACGGTGAACGACTGACTCGAGGCACCCAGACCCTCACGCCGGAACAGGTCGATCTGCTGACGCATGAGGTACGGCCCACCGGCCTTGTTGAACTCGCTGCAGACGTGGCCGTGCCAGAAGAACGCCATCCGCTCGCCGAACGGACGCGCCTCGTCGCGCATCCGCCGCATCCAGTCGCCGGTCATGTCGACGCCGCGCTGCCAGTCCTGACCGCTGCTGCCGAGGCTCAGCGTGCCGACGCTCGAGGACGTCGGCGTGTTCATCACGTCGTCGACCGCAGGGCCGACCTCGAGGTTCTGCAACTCGGCGACCCGAGCGGGGTCGTCGACGATCTCGGTTCGGCGGAGGAGATGACGGGCGTTTGCGGCTCCGAGTGGCACAGCGAGGTGTCTCCAGGTTCGACGGTCCGGTCCGTCCCCTTCATCGGAGGCGGGAGCCCAGGGCTGCAACCGGAATGAGCGAGTCTTGAGATCGGGCCGTCGCCCGATACGCCGAAACCGTAATGGAACCGTAAAGAACACGCAACGCGTGCAGACAGTTCACGCAGAGTGGTGTTCGGGGGCCGGACCGTGGTGGCACGGCCCCCGTGAGCGTCAGTCCTCGCTCGGCGCGGCGCCGCCGGAACGACGGCCGTAGCGCCGGTTGAACCGCTCGACGCGGCCACCGGAGTCGACGAGCTTCTGCTTGCCGGTGAAGAACGGGTGGCACTCGTTGCACAGCTCGACGGTGAGGTCACCCTCGACGGTCGAGCGGGTCGTGAACGTGTTGCCGCACGAGCACTTGACGGTCGTGTCGGTGTACGTGGGGTGGATCTCGGTCTTCATCGGATGTCTCCGTCTCTCATGGATCTCTGGGTGACGGCTGAACGGATGGCGGGCGGCCTCGTGGTGACCGCGGCTCCACTCGTCGTCGTAGATCGGCGTCCTGACGCTATCGGGAGACAACCGCCGATCGCCGCCGCTGATTCCGACACCGACACCCATCCCGATACCCAGCCCGCCCGACCGGACCATCTCGTGCAGAGTTGCGGGTGCATGCGCCGCGACCGTGCACGAGAACCGATGAGTTCGCTCCGACGGCGGTTGTACGTGTTGGCGTTCCTCGACGAGATCGGACCCGTCTACGCGCTCTTCACGTTGTGGTTCGTGGACAACGGCGTCTCCGCCGCACAGATCTCGACGGTCTTCGTCATGTGGGCCGTGCTCACGATCGTGCTCGAGATTCCGAGCGGCGTGGTCGCCGACCGGCTCGACAAGCGTGTCGTGATCTCCTCGGCGTTCGGGCTCCGTGCGGCCGGCATCGCCACGTGGTTCGTGTGGCCCACCGTCGGCGGCCTCCTGGTCGGGGGCCTGCTCTGGGCGATCCACGACGCAGCGGCGAGCGGAGCGTGGGAAGCGCTGATCCACGACGAGCTCTCGGCCGAGGGGGAGGCGGACGCATACGGCGTCGTGATCGCCCGCGCGAACCAGGCGGGCAACGTCGGGGTGGCCCTCGGTGCACTCGCCGCGATCCCGATCGTGGCGTCGGGCGCCGGCATCCCGGTCGTCGGCTGGATCACCGTCGGCTTCAACGTCGTCACCGTCGTGCTGGTGCTGCGGCTGCCCGACGTTCGATGGGTGAGCGATCCGACGGCCGTTCCATCGATCACGTCCGTCGGACCCGGCCGCCAGTTCGACGCAGCGACGGGTCGAACGCCGACCGACACCGACGACTCCGGCTCCGGCTCCGGAGTGCGGGCGGCGCTCGCCGACGTTCGACGCTCCGACATGGCG
Organism: Actinomycetota bacterium; assembly: GCA_039198505.1. Taxonomy (GTDB): domain Bacteria; phylum Actinomycetota; class Acidimicrobiia; order Acidimicrobiales; family Ilumatobacteraceae; genus Ilumatobacter_A. The sequence continues at coordinate 4,754 of JBCCTP010000081.1, forward strand.
GGGCGCCTGCTCCTCGTCGGATCGGCGATCGGCGGCCTCGCGATCATCGACGAGTTCGTGCCGCTCCTCGCCCGCGTCCGAGGGGCGTCGGATGCTGCGGTTCCCGTCGTCTACGTGCTCGTCTGGCTCGGTCTCGTCCTCGGGTCGGAGATCGCGGCGCGGCGGCCCGACCTCGGTCCGAGACCGATCGCCGCGTTCATCGCGATCGGCGGCATCGCCTCCATCGTGGCCGTCGCCACCGAACCGTTCCTGCTCCTCGGCCTCATCGCCGTGGGCTACGCCGCGATCGAGGTGGCCTGGACGATCGGTGACGCCCGCCTGCAGGCGCGACTGCCGGCTGCGACCCGGGCCACGGCCACCAGCCTTCGCGGCGTCGGCGAGGGGATCATCGGCGGCGCCGCCTTGGGGATGGTCGGCCTGCTGAGTGGGCCCGACGACGACCCGACGGCCGGGATGCTCATCCTCGCCGCCTCACTTCTCGCGCTCTCGGCGCTCGCCGCCTGGGCGATTCCGGAGCCGTCCGGCGAACTCGTAGACGTGTGACACATCAGTTGGGTCACACGTCTACGAGAACGACGTGGTCACGGTGCGCGCGTCAGCCGCCGGAGGCGTCGGCGACCTTCTGCTTGCCCGCCGAGATGAACGGCATCATCGAGCGGAGCTGCGCACCGACCTCCTCGATCGGGTGCTTCGCCCCCTCTTCCTGGAGGCGCTTGTAGTTGGCGCCGCCGGAGCGGTGCTCGTCCATCCATTCGTTGGCGAACTCGCCGGACTGGATCTCGCCGAGGATCTTCTTCATCTCGGCCTTGGTGTCGGACGTGACGACCCGCGGGCCCCGCGTGAGATCGCCGTACTCGGCGGTGGTCGAGATCGAGTAGCGCATCCCGGAGATGCCTTCCTCGTACATGAGGTCGACGATGAGCTTCACCTCGTGGAGGCACTCGAAGTACGCCATCTCGGGCTCGTATCCCGCCTCGACGAGCGTCTCGAAGCCCGAGCGGACGAGTTCGGTGAGGCCGCCGCAGAGCACGGCCTGCTCGCCGAAGAGGTCGGTCTCGGTCTCCTCCTTGAACGTGGTCTCGATGACTCCCGCCCGGGTGCCTCCGATGGCGTCGGCGTACGACATCGCGACGTCCCGTGCTTTGCCCGTGGCGTCCTGGTGCACGGCGATGAGCGCCGGCACGCCGCCGCCCTCGGTGTAGGTACGGCGCACCAGATGGCCCGGACCCTTCGGAGCGATCATGATGACGTCGACGCCCGCGGGCGCCTCGATGAACTCGAACCGGATGTTGAAGCCGTGTGCGAAGGCGATCGCGTCGCCGTCCTTCAGGTTCGCCTCGATGTGCTCGTCGTAGATCGCAGCCGCCTCGGTGTCGGGGGCGAGGATCATGATGAGATCGGCGTGGGCGGCGGCGTCGGCGATCGACATGACCCGGAGACCGGCCTCTTCGGCCTTGGCCGTGGAAGAAGATCCGTCGCGCAGACCGACGACCACGTCGACACCCGACTCCTTCAGGTTCAACGCGTGCGCATGGCCCTGCGAGCCGTAGCCGATGACCGCGACCTTCTTCGAGCGGATGATCGACGAGTCGGCGTCGTCGGCGTAGTAGACGGTGACGGCCATGGTTCAGCCTGCCTTTCCTGCAGTCTGTCCTGCAGCTTGGGATTGGTTCGGGAGCGCGCGCAGGCGAGCACCACGATCGAGTTTCGGCAGCGCCACCCGGCCGGTGCGCTGCAGTTCCACGATGCCATACGAGTCGAGCAGATCCTCGAAGTCGTCGAGCTTGTCGGGGTGACCCTCGAGGCTCACCGTGAGCGCCTCCTCGGCGACCGCGATGATCTTCGCCTCGAAGATGTCGACGAGACCCTGGATCTCGGCCCGGCGGTCGGCCGCCGTGCGCACGGTGGCGATGAGGAGTTCCCGCTCGACCGAACGGCGGGGATCGAGCTCGGAGATCTTCACCACGTCGATGAGCTTGAACAGCTGCTTGGTGATCTGTTCGAGGGGCGCCGAGTCGAGGTCGACGACGATCGTGATCCGGCTCATCCCTGGCTCGTGGGCCGGCGCGACTGCGAGCGAGAAGATGTTGTAGCCACGGCGGGCGAACAGGCTGGACACCCGGGCGAGCACGCCGGGCCGGTTCTGCACCAGCACCGACAGGATGTGGTGGTTGACCGAATCGCCGAGGTAGAGGTTGATCGAGGTCATGACAGGTTCTCCCGTCGGTCGTTCTGGCTGGGGTGCAGGATCACGTCGTCGTTCGAGGCTCCGGCCGGCACCATCGGGAACACGCCCTCCGATGCCTCGGTGCGGAACTCGATCACGACGGGGCGGTCGTTGATGGTGTTGGCCTTTTCGATCGCCGGTGCGACCTCTTCGGGCGACTCCACGCGGATACCGACACAACCCATCGACTCGGCCCACATGACGAAGTCGGGCACGGCGGCCGAGTCGAGGAACACCTCGCTGTACCGCTCCTCGTAGAACATCTCCTGCCACTGGCGGACCATGCCGAGGTAGCTGTTGTTGAGCAGCGCCACCTTGATGGGCAGCTTCTCGAGCGCCGCGGTCACGAGCTCCTGCGCGGTCATCTGGAAGCAGCCGTCGCCGTCGATCGCCCACACCATGGCGTCGGGCTTGGCCGCCTTCGCACCGATCGCGGCGGGAATCGAGAAGCCCATCGTGCCGAGACCACCCGAGTTGACCCAGGTGTAGGGCGTGTTGAAGTGCCAGTACTGGCTGGCGTACATCTGGTGCTGGCCGACACCCGACGTCACGATGGTCTCGGGTGGAGCGGCGTCGCGCAACTGCTCGATGCAGAACTGGGGCTTCAGTGCCTCACCCGGATCGGACGGCTCGTAGACGAGCGGGAACTGCTCCTGCCAGCCCGACACCTTCGACTTCCACGCCGACGTGTCGGCCTGGGTCGCTCCACCGTCGAGGAGCGTCCTGATCTCGGCGACGATGTCCTCGATGACGAGCCGGCAGTCGCCGACGATCGGCACGTCGGGACGGCGCACCTTGCCCTGCTCGGCGGGGTCGATGTCGACGTGGATGATCTTGGCCTCGGGCGCGAACGCGTCGACCTTGCCGGTGATCCGGTCGTCGAACCGGGCGCCGAGCGTGATCAGCAGGTCGGACTTCTGCATCGAGGTGACCGCGGTGGCGTTGCCGTGCATGCCGGGCATGCCGAGGTTGAGTTCGTGGTCGTCGGGGAAGGCACCGCGGGCCATGAGCGTGGTCACGACGTGGATCCCCGTGAGGTCGACCAGCTCCGCGAGGGCCTCTGCGGCACGCGCCTTGAGGATGCCGCCACCGGCGTAGATGATCGGCCGCTCCGACTCGAGGATGAGCTTGGCGGCCTCGCGCACCATCCGCGGGTGCCCCTTGAGGTTCGGTCGGTAGCCGGGCAGCGACGACAGGACGTCGTCGTCGCTCGGCCAGTGCCACGTCATCTGGTTCTGGAGGACGTCCTTCGGCACGTCGATCAGCGTCGGGCCGGGACGCCCGGTCGTGGCGATGTGGAAGGCCTGGCGCACCGCCATGGGGATGTCGTCGGGCGACATGATCAACTCGTTGTGCTTGGTGCACGACCGGGTGATGCCGACCGTGTCGCACTCCTGGAACGCGTCGGAGCCGATCGCGCCGGTGGACACCTGACCGGTGATGGCGACCATCGGGATCGAGTCCATGTAGGCGTCCATCAGCGGCGTGACGAGGTTCGTCGCCGCCGGGCCGGAGGTGACCATCGCGACCCCCGGGAGGCCCGACACGTGGGCGTACCCCTCGGCCATGTGGCCGGCGCCCTGCTCGTGGCGCACGAGCACGTGGCGGATCGACGAGTCGAGCAGCGGGTCGTAGGCCGGGAGGATGCATCCACCCGGGTACCCGAAGATCACGTCGACGCCCTCGAGCTCGAGTGCCCGGATCAGTGCCTGGGCACCGGTGATCCGGTCGCCCGGCGCCGGCGCGAGCGGCGAATCTCCGGCAGTGTCAGAAGTAACGCTCATGGTGGTCCCTCGGTTGGTCGATAGCGGTTCGTGAAAGTTGGTGCGGGCACGGATCAGTTGCCACTGACGCGTTCGGGCTCGCCCACGCACGGTGCCGAAAAAGCAAACGACCTCCCGGCTGGGAGGTCGACGCGCGCAGGAGTGAGCCCGAGCGCGCTAGCGAATGAGTACGACGAGAAGTCGACGGTGGGAGTCGGAGCCGCTCATCACTTGGTCATCGTACCGCACGACCATGGTCTTGAGGGAAATCTGAAAAAAGCGACCGAGAGTGTCGCTTCCGACACTGGTCCGTCATACGATCGACACATCGACGCACGTTTGGACGGCGTTCGTCAGGGAACCACCATGAAGATGCGACTTTGCGCGGTCATGTCGACGCTCGCCGCGGCGTTTGTTGTCGTTTTGATGACAGCTGCACCGGCACAGGCCGGTCCGCAGGACGACGACTGGCAGGCGATCGTCAACACCTACCGTGAACTCTCCGGGCTCGGACCCGTGGGTGCGAACGCACAGTGGTCGGCCGAGGCCCGCGATCACTCCTGCACGATGGTCCGCAACGGCGTCATCACCCACGAGGGGTCGGCCGCCGGCGAGAACGGCAACGTCGCCGTCTCCTCCGATCCGAACCAGACCGCTCGCGACTTCCTCGATCTCTGGATGACCGGACCCTTCCACGCGATCGGACTCCTCCGCCCGGGCCTCACCCAGACCGGATACGGACAGTGCAGCGACCCCGGTGCGTCGCGGTGGCGGTCGGGCGCCACGATCGACGTCCTGCGCGGCGACAACGGCGCCACGACCAACCAGCCGATCGTCTTCCCCGGCAACGGCGCCCGCATCCCGCTCGACCGGTTCATCGCCGAGTCCCCCGACCCGGCGGCCATGTGCGGGTACGGATCCACGGCCGGCGTGCCGCTCTTCGCCATGATGCCCGACGACTTCTCGTCGGTGTCGGCCTCGCTGCGCGGCCCCGGCGGTGACCTCCCCACGTGCGTCCTCCACGCCGGCAACACCAGCGGCGTGGCGCAGAGCATCCTCGACGGCGACCACGCCGTGATCGTGATGACGCCACGCCACCTCGCGGAGGGCGTTCACACGGCGACCGTCACGACCGACACCGGTTCGGTGACGTGGAGCTTCCAGGTCGACCTCGACGCCGAACTCGGCGACCGGATCCCGCCGCTCGTCCTGCCCAACACCGAGGCCGTCTCGTCCGAGCCGGGCGGCCTCCGTCCCGTCGAGCCGACCCGCATCGCCGACTCGCGTCGCAGCCTCGGGCTGCAGCGCCTGGCCGGCGGGCAGACGACCCGCTTCCGGGTCTCTGACGACAACGCCGTCGTGGCGGTCGCCGCCAACTTCACCGTCGCCCGGGCCAACGGAGTCGGCTACCTCACCGCCTACGACTGCGGCAGCTCGGTGCCGACCACCGCGACCGTCAACTACGGCTCCTCGGCCGTGCAGAACCTCGGCGTGATCCCGGTCCGGCGAGGCGAGATCTGCCTCTTCAGTTCCGTGTCGGCCGACCTGATCATCGACGTGACCGGCTTCGTGCGCCTGCCCGAGGGCGACAACATCGACGGCACGGCCGGACTGCGGACCTTCAACCCGGCCCGCATCGTCGACACCCGCAGCGACGGTTCCGGTCGCTTCGACGCCGGTGAGACCCGCCGGATCCGTGTCGCCGGCCAGGGTGGTGTCGATCGCAACGCCACGGCCGCGGCGGTCACGATCACCAGCGTCAACACGGCAGCGCAGAGCTACATCACGATGTGGGACTGCTCCACGTCGACCCCTCCCGAGACGTCAGCCGGCAACGTCACACGCGGCGAGACCCGGGCGAACGCCGCCATGGTCCAGCTGTCACCGAGCGGGGACGTGTGCGTGTACTCCGATGCGGCGGCGCACATCCTCATCGACGTCAGCGGCGACTTCCTCGTCGGACGCGGCCTCGAACTCACCCCGCTCGTGCCGATCCGCCTGATGGACACGCGGTCGTACGACACCCGCCTCAGCGCCGGCACCAACGGCGGCCAGCTGGCGACCGGTGCGGTCACCCGGCTGTCGGTCGCCGGCGAGCGCGGCATCCCGTCGAACGCACGGGCCGTCACGCTCAACCTGTCGTCGATCCGGCCCTCGGCCAGCGTCTACATCACGGCCTACCCGTGTCAGTCGAGTCCGCCACTCGTGTCGAGCCTCAACCACGCCCCCGGTGGCGTGCCGGTGGTGGCCAACTCGGTGACCGTGGCGCTCGACTCGAAGGGCGACCTGTGCATCTTCTCGTCGGCGCCGACGCACCTCACGGTCGACATCACCGGCTCCTGGTCCTGACCGGAGGCCGGAGCGGACGCATCCCGCCTCAGCGGGGGCCGAGTGCGATGCCGCCGCCGAGCACCCGCGCGTCGGCCTGGTCGTAGAACACGACGCTCTGACCGGGAGCGACCGCTCGTTCGGGTGACGCCCACGTGATCGACACGCGGTCGAGCGACTCGACGACGAGCGACGCTCGGCGAGGCGCGCCGTGTGCGCTGCACTGCACGAGGACCTCGCCCGAAACCGGTCGGTCGACCCAGGTGACACCGGAGACATCGAGCCCGACCGTGAGGAGATCGGCGTCGGTGCCGACCGTGACGCGTCGCTCGGCGACGTCGACGGCGACCGCATATCGCTTCGGACCGCCGCCCGGGAGCCCGAGGCCCCGGCGCTGACCGAGCGTGACCATCTCGACGGAGTCGACGGAGCCGATCCTCGCTCCGGCCGTGTCGACGACCTCCGCCGAGTGGAACGGGATGCGATCGCCGAGGAACGTCTCGCGACCACCGGTGGAGGTGATGAAACACACATCCTGACTGTCGGGCTTGTCGGCGGTGCGAAGGCCGAGGTCGGCCGCGATCGAGCGGACCCGGTCCTTGTCGAGGTCGCCGACCGGGAACATCGTGCGGGCGAGCGTCGCCTGATCGAGCATGTGGACCACGTAGCTCTGGTCCTTCGCCGGATCGGCTCCGCGCTCGAGCGTGAACGCACCGTCGGCCCGGCGGCCGATCCGGGCGTGGTGGCCCGTGGCGACCGCATCGAAACCGAGCAGGTCGGCGCGCTCGAGCAGTCGCGCGAACTTGATCGACCGGTTGCACTCGATGCACGGGTTCGGTGTGACACCCGCAGCGTGAGCGTCGACGTACGGGTCGACGACGTGCTCGTCGAAGTCGGCGCCGAAGTTGAACACGAGGTGGTCGATGCCGAGCTGCTGCGCGACCCGTCGTGAGTCGTCGACGTCGGACACCGAACAGCAGCCGGTGTCGGAGTCGCCGCCCCACAACTTCATGGTGACGCCGACCACCTGGTGACCGGCCTCGAGGAGCAGGTGCGCGGCGACGGACGAGTCGACCCCGCCCGACATCGCACACATCACCTTCACCCGGCCAGGCTACGAGTCGGTTCTGGTGGCTCCCTCGTCGTTCTGGTGGCTCACTGTCCGCTTCCGCCCGGGCCAGATCCGGACACTGTCCGCTTCCGCCCGGGCCAGATCGGGACAGCTGGGCTCAGCGGCGGAGGCGAGTGACGGCCGCCGGGATGATCTCGAGGGCTCGGTCGACGTCGGAGGGTGTACTCGCGTGGCCCAGGGTGAGGCGGAGAGCACCCACTGCGTACCGGGGGTCGACGTCCATCGCGGCGAGCACGTGCGATCGCTCCATCGCGCCACTCGCACACGCCGACGCCGCCGATGCGCACACGTCGGCCTCGTCGAGGAGGTACAGGAGAGCTTCGGACTCGACCCCGGCGATGCACACGTGCGCCGACCCGGCGACCTTGTCGGGCCGATCGACGGTCTCGATCACGTCGGTCACGACGTCGACGAGGCCGGCGACCAGGGCGTCGCGGAGGCCGGTGATCCGCACGCGTTCAGCGGATCGTTCGGCGTCGGTCAGCGCCAGCGCCTCGGCCGTGGCGACGATCCCCGCCACGTTGTGCGTTCCGCTCCGACGACCTCGCTCCTGCCCGCCACCGCGGATGAGCGGCTCGACGACGGGGCGGCCGCGCTCGACGAGAACGCCCGCCCCCTTCGGCCCGCCGAACTTGTGGGCGCTCAGCGCCAGCAGGTC
>JBCCTP010000082.1:0-12814 GCA_039198505.1 Actinomycetota bacterium
CGCGGGGGGGGGGGTGTGCGCCCCCCCCCCGGGGGGGGGGCCCCGGTTTTTTTTGGGTGTCGCGGGGGCCCCCCCCGACGTCCGTCCGGCCCGATGTGGCGCGACCACGCTCGGTAGCGTCGCTCGGACGATGAACGTCAGCGGTGACTCGGACCGGTACGCCTCGGGGACCACCTTCGCGGACTCGTTCGAGCGCGAGCACGCCCTGCGGATCGGCCGCGCCTGGGTCGAACTCCGTCGGGGCGCGTGGACGCACGGCTTTCGCGAATACGTGTACGGCCCGGGTCACACCCTCGAGCAAGGGCAGATGGACGCGCTCGATCTGCTCGTGCGTCGCGACCGGAGCATGCGCCAACTCGCCGAGCGACTGCGCGTCGAGCCGTCCACGGCGACCCGTGCCGCACAGAGCCTGGTCGACGCGGGACTCGCCGAACGTTTCCGCTCCCCCGACGACGGCCGACTCGTCCTCCTGCGGGCCACACCGGCCGGACGCGCCCGCCATGCCGAGGTCGATGCCCGACGCTCGCACGCGATGGCGCTGATCCTCGACGCGTTCACCGCCGAAGAGCGAGCCGATCTCGCCGGACTGCTCGAGCGGCTGGTGTCGTCGATCGACGACGTCTGCGGACGCCTCGACGCCCACGACTGACGACGCACGAGCGCAGAACGCCGCAGCACGGCTCCGGCTACGGTCGCGACCGATGGCAGACCAGGCCGACTTCGCCGAGCAGGCGATGCAGTACGCACCGCAGCTCTACTCGGCCGCCATGCGCATGACCCGGAACCGCGCCGACGCGGAAGACCTCGTGCAAGAGGCGTACCTGAAGGGCTTCCGGAGCTTCCACACCTTCACCGAGGGCACCAACCTCCGCGCCTGGCTGTTCCGGATCCTCACCAACACGTACATCAACAAGTACCGGGCCAAGCAGCGCCGCTTCGACGAGACCGACCTCGACGACGTCGAGGACCTGTACCTCTACAAGCGGATGTCCACCGCCGGCGACCCGTCGCTCGGACGATCCGCCGAGGACTCGCTCATGACCATCCTCCCCGACGACGAGGTGAAGCAGGCGCTCGAAGCGCTCCCCGACAACTTCCGCATGCCGGTCCTGCTCGCCGACGTCGAGGGGTTCGCGTACAAGGAGATCGCCGAGATCCTCGACATCCCGATCGGAACCGTGATGTCGCGTCTGCATCGGGGAAGAAAGGCGATGCAGAAGGCGTTGCACGACTACGCGGTGGCCAACGGGATCATCCGCGGCGAACCCGACGACACGACCGAGACCGACGAGGCGAGCACGCCGGTCGGCTGACAGCTCGCCCGGCAGGGCGGCACAGACCAGGAGACGAGAACGGTGGACGGAGCACAGGCCGAGCAGAGCGAGGCGAGCGCCGGCGGCATCCCGCGGCTGCGGACCCCTGCCGGCGACGCGGCCATCGACACGTCCGTGTGTGACGAGCCCGACTGCCAGGCCACGCTCCACGAACTCGACGTGTTCCTCGACGACGAGCTGTCCGACGCCGCCCGCGCCAGCATCCGCCACCATCTCGACGAGTGCCCCGAGTGCCTGAGCGCGTTCGACTTCCACGCCGAACTGAAGCAGGTCATCCACGACAAGTGCCTGAACGACGAGATGCCGGCCGGGCTGCTGTCCCGCATCGAGCTCTGCTTCGACACCGACTTCGACGGCGACGGCCGCATCGGCTGACGCGCCTCGTTCCCCGAACCACGCCGCGATCTCGTCCGCATCCGCCCGTGGCGGACGCGATCGTGAACGCGTTCGCCGGGACGGATCGCGCCCGCCGCAGGGGTGGCGGATAGCCTCGGCGGCATGCTCGCGGCGAACGTCTGGCACTGGTGGATCGGGATCGCCCTCGCGGGCGTCTCCGTCGCTGCGGTCCTGGCGCTCGTCGGCGGCTACGTGAAGAGCGTGTCGTCGCAGAGGTATCCGGCGGGCAAACAGCGCAAGCGCGAAGATCTCTGATCCGACCGCAGAACGATCGCCCCCTCGTCGAGCGTCTGCTCGACCGCTGCACCTTCCCCGCTGCCGGTTCGCCGGCCACCGTCGCCCTCTCGGGTGGGCCCGACTCGTGTGCGCTCGCGGCGTTGGCGGTCCACCACGATCTGCGCGTCGATGCCGTTCACGTGCACCACGGCGTGCGACCCGACGCCGATCGAGACGCCGAGGCCGCGGTGGGGGTCGCCGAGCGGCTCGGCGTGCGCTGCCGGGTCGAGCGGGTGCAGCTCGCCGACGGCCCGAACCTCGAAGAACGAGCGCGGCACGCTCGGCTCGACGTCATCGGACTCGAGGCGATGACCGGTCACACCCTCGACGATCAGGCCGAGACCGTCGTGCTCGCTCTGCTGCGCGGTGCCGGCGCACGCGGCCTCGCCGCGATGCGTCCCGGTCCTCGGCACCCGATCCTCGGACTCCGGAGGTCCGAGACCCGTGCGCTGTGCGACGAGCTCGATCTCGGGGCGGTCGACGATCCCACCAACGACGACCCCCGCTTCCGGAGGAACCGGGTCCGGCACGAGGTCATCCCGCTGCTCGACGACGTGGCCGAACGCGACGTCGGAGCGCTGCTCGCCCGAGCCGCCGGCTGGCTTCGCGAGGACGACGATCTCCTCGATTCGCTCGCCGCCGATCTCGACCCGACCGAGGCGGCGACGCTGGCGTCGGCTCCACCTCCGATCGCGAGGCGCGCCGTTCGACGATGGCTCGCCGTGGACGGCCGGCCGCCCGACTCCGCCGCGGTGGAGCGAGTGATGGCCGTCGCGGTCGGCACGGCGGTGGCGTGCGACGTGGGTGCCGGGAGGCGGGTCGCCCGCACGGCCGGTCGGCTCCATCTCACGAGTCGGCCGCGCGACGGCACCTCGGCGTGATCATCTCGCATTGCTCGTGACCGACACTCGGCCGGTAGTGTCGCTCCACGTCATGTCGGCGTCCCCCACCACCGCTCCCACCAGGCAGATCGGCTCCCCGACCGTCGACGGGAGCCGTGGCTGATGCCCCCGCGGTTGCGTGGCAAGTGGGCGCTCGGCATCACGCCGCGCAACTTCACCTGGATCATCAAGGATCGGCTCGCCATCTGCGAGCGTCCCGGTGGTGTGGGTGACAACCACCGCCGGGTCCGCCGCCAGGAGGAGATCATCTGGCTGCGCGAGAACGGCTTCGGGTGTGTCATCTCGATCATCTCGGCGCCGCACAACCTGCACAACTACGAGGAGCTGCAGCTCCCCGCCCGCCATCGGCCGTTCAACAGCGACAACCCCGACCAGTACCTCGCCGCTCTCTACACCGAGATCCGCGATCTCCTGGCGGCCAACACCAAGCTGCTCGTCCACGCGGAGGAACTCGGTGACCGGATCATGGGCGTGATGGGCGGCTACATCCGCTGGTCGGGACTCGTCGAAGAGCCCACCCAGGCGGTGCAGCTCACCGAGCGCATCGCCGGCCGGCAGCTCGACCCCGAGGCCCGCGCGATCATCCTCCGGGCACGCGAACTCGCCTGACCGGCGCGCAGAACTGCGCGCCCGTCTCGAGCCACGAGCTCACCCCGGGTCGGGGACGGTCGTCGTGGTGGTGGTGCTCGTGGTGGTGGATCCGTCGCCCGGGTCGTCCGGGTCGTCGGGCGGATCGTCCGGCGGCTCCAACCGAGGCGAGCACCAGTCGTTCTCACCGGCGAACGCCGCGAGGCTGTTGCGCGACAGCAGGTCGAACGCGTCGATCGCACGGTCGCCGGGGCGGAACTCGAAGTGCAGGTGGTAGTTGTCGCCACGCGGGACTCCGGAGGTGCCGGTGTTCCCGAGGTAGCCGATCACCTGACCCGCCTCGACCTCGTCGCCGACCTCGAGACCCTCCTCGTGTGAATCGAGGTGGAAGAAGCGGTACGTGACGTCGAGGCGCTCGTCGTGCACCGTCCATCCGTGACCGGCGCCGTAGGTGAGGCCGCGGTCTTCGTACTTCTGGACGAGCACGCCGCTGGTGGGGGTGACGATCGGCAGACCGACGTCACCCATGATGTCGACGCCTTCGTGGAGTCGACTGCACCCGCTGCGACAGTCGCCGAAGTTGTCGAGGACGTACGCGCAGTCGTCCTCGGTGAGTGCGACCGGGAACCGGATCGCTCCCTCGATGTCGGGGACCGTGGTGGTCGTGGTGACCCGCACTGCGGGTTGGAGCGCCTGTGCGGGCGACTGCACGTTCTCGGTCCGGAGGGGGTTCGCCGACGCCGGGGCACCGGAACGGCGACCGAGGGCCAGAGCACCGACTCCGGCGAGGCCGAGTCCGGCGACGACGAGCCGACGACGACTGATTCCTCCCGCTGCACCGTGCCCGTGATCGTGTTCGCACGCGCCAGGGTGACCGTGAGCGAGCGCAGGGGCTCGTTCACCGGAGGAACCCGGTCGGTCATGGCGGTCTCGAGAGGTCATGGTGCTCGTTGCCCGAGAGATCATCGGCACTCGGGTGGCGGGACTTGACGCTCGATCCGCGATCGATCGGGAATCGATCGGAGACCCGCCCGGCCCGGTCGCCGAGAGTGTATGACGTTCGAGCGTCGGTTCGTCATCGCAACGTAACAAACCGTGAGACGGGCGACCGCCGCCAGCCCCGCCGCGACGACGCTCGGTGGTTCGCCCTGGGCGATGTGAGGGGCGGCTACTAGCGTGAACGGGATGGCGGGGAAGAGAGTGTTCGTCAGCGGTGTGGGCGGCGAGCTCGGCTCGACCGTGGCCGCGCTCCTCGAGGACGAGCCGTGGGTCGGCACGATCGCCGGCATCGACGCCAACCCCCCGCGGCGCCGTCTCGCTCGCACGACCTACCACCGGATCCACCCCGACGAGCACGACCGGATCGTGTCGACCGTCATCGACTTCGCCCCGCACGTGCTGGTTCACATCGGCGTCTGGGAGCCGCACTCCCGGGCCAACCCGGCCGACGCGGCGATGCTGACCGATCGGGCGACGACGTCGATCCTCGGCGCTGCGGCCGAGTGCTCGAGCCTCGAGAACGTCATCGTCCGCAGCGGAACCGAGGTCTACGGCCGCGCCCGCGGCGCACTCTCACGTCCCAGCGAGACCGCGCCCCTCCGGCCGACGTCGCAGTACGGACGCACGTTGGTCGCACTCGAGCGCACCGCCGCCGACGTGGGTGCGCGGGTCGGGGTCACGGTCGGTGTCGTTCGCGTGGCGAGCGTGATCGGACCGCACGTGCCGTCGCCGCTCGGGCGGGTCCTGCGGCTTCCGGCCGTGCCGTTCGCGTTCCCCGCAGATCCACCGCTCTCGGTCGTGCACCAGTCCGACGCCGCCAGCGCGTTCGTCGCCGCTGCGTCGGTGGGGTTGAGTGAACCGGTCAACGTGGTGGCGTCCGAGGCGATCACCGCCAGTCAGGCGGCACGACGCGGTCGACGGATCCCCATCCCGGTCGCCGGCCCCGGCTGGGCGGTCACCCGCGCCCTCACCCATCTCGTCGGGGCGCCCATCCCCGATCACGTCTCCGAGGCGTTCACACGGGGACGTCTCGCCGACAACGGACGGATGCGCGAGCTGCTCGGCATCACGCCGCAGCGGACCACACCCGAGGTGATCGACGACCTCCACAGCTGGCCCAGCATCGTGCGTCAGCCCGCTCGAAAGCAGGTGGCCTGATGACGGCGACACCATCGGCGACACCGTCAGCTGTTCCATCCGCATCGGGCGGCGACGTCGTCTCGATCGACCGGCTCCTGCGCCGCGACACCGACGCCGCCGCCGACGTCGTGTCCACCGTCTCCGACTCCGTCGCTCGCGTCCCACTCGTCGGCTCGCTCGGTCGCACCGTCTCCTCGGCCGGCGCTGCGGCCGGCGACCGGGGAGGAGACCTGGTCCGGTCGGTCGGCAACGCGCTCGGCGCCGCAGCCGGTACCGCCGTCGACGTCACCACCGCCGGAGTCCGCGCCGCGACGGCCCGGCTCACCGACGAGCCGACGGGCGCCCTCGACGATTGGGGCCGCGATCCGGTACTCGTCCGCAACACGATGCTCCTCGCGCAGCTCCGCTGGGACGTCACCACCGGTGGCGATCAGGTGCTGCCGAAGCGCCGAGGTGCCCTGATCGTCGTGAACTCGCCGCGCTGGGCGCTCGCCCCACTGTTCGCCTCGTTCGCCATCAGCGAGGCGGTCGATCGTCCGGTCCGCTTCGTCGGGCGACCCGATGATCCGCTCCTCGGATCGCTCGCTCGTCGCCTCGGCGGACTGCTCGACCACCCCGACGAGGTGGCCGGCGCGTTGGCGGCCGACGAACTCGTCGTGATGGGCACCGAGCGCACCGGGCTGGTGGGCGCGTCCGCACGCCGCGTCGGTCCGGTCGACCACACGGTCATCGGAGCCGCCCTCGCCACCGGCACACGCGTGTACCCCGCCGCCACGTCGTCGGGACCTTCGCGTCGCTCACGGGTCGAGATCGGTCCCGCCACGCGACGACCGAGAACCCGTCGCGGCCCGCTGGCCGAGCTCGAGCTGGCCGACCGGGTCCGGAACGAGATCTCCGACCTGCTCGACGAACTGGGCGACATCGCCACGGGGACGCCGCTCGACTGGCTGCCGATCGTGACCCTGGGGAGTCGCTGATGACCTACGTCCGAACGTCCGACGGCACGCGGATCCACTACGAGGTCACGGGTCGACCGGGCGCTCCGCCGGTCCTGTTCATCCAGGGCCTCGGCGCCGGCAAGCTCGGCTGGATCCTCCAGCGCATCGGAACCGCTCCGTGGTACCGAGCCGTCGCTCTCGACAATCGCGGCGCGGGCCGCAGCGACAAGCCTCACGGCACGTACTCACTCGAACGAATGGCCGACGACGCGCTCGAGGTGCTCGATCATGCGGGCATCGAGACGGCGCACGTGGTCGGCGCCTCGATGGGCGGGGCGATCAGCCAGATCGTCGCCGTGCGCTACCCCGACCGGGTCCGCTCGGTCACGTTGGCGTGCACCGCGGCGGTCAACCACCCGTGGCGCGAGGAACTGCTGGCGTCGTGGGCCGACGACGCCCGCCGGACCGGCATCGGCGGGATGTCCACCGAGGCGATCAAGTGGGTCATCGGGCCGCGCTCCCTGCGCCGCCTGCTCCCCGGGGTCGGCTGGCTCGGACCCCTCGCTCTGGGACGTCCGTCGCACGGGTTCATCGGGCAGGTCGGAGCGCTGCTCGACGCACCCGAGGAACTCGCCGACGAGCTGTCGTCGATCGAGGTCCCCGTGCTGGTCCTCGCCGGCAACCAGGACATCCTCACTCCCCGCGGCGACAGCGAGCACCTCGCCGAGCTCATCCCCACCGCCGAACTGGTGGTCATCAGCGGCGCCGCGCACGGTTTCATGGTCGAGCACGCGACCACGTTCAATCGGGTCCTGATGGAGTTCCTCGGACGAGCCGAAGACGCGTGGCAGCAGCGCCGGAGCGGCGCCCCGTCCGCCGACGACCTGGCCACCACGGCGTGACCGACGCAGGGAGCGACGGAAGCGGCGGCGGCGAGACGGTCGGTCCGTCGTCGTCCGTCTCGAGCGGACCGCGCGTCGTCGTGGTCGGCGCCGGACTATCGGGGCTGGTCGCGGCACGAGAGCTGGTGGCGGCGGGCGCCGACGTCACCGTGGTCGACAAGGGCCGCTCGGTCGGTGGCCGCCTGGCGACGCGCCGGATCGAGGGCGCCCGCCTCGACCACGGCGCTCAGTTCTTCACGGTGCGCACGCCGGCGTTCCAGCGTCGGGTCGACGACTGGATCGATCGGGGACTCGTCCATGTGTGGACCAACGGCTTCACCGGTGACGACGGGCACCCGCGCTACGTGGCCACGTCGGGGATGAACTCACTCGCCAAGGATCTCGCCGACGGTCTCCACGTCGAGACGGCGACCATGGTCTTCGGCCTGCGCCCGTCCGACGGCGACCATCGGTGGGACGTGGTGATCGACGACGGGACCGTCCGCCAGGCCGACGCCGTCATCTTCACCGCGCCGCTGCCGCAGACCTTCTCGCTCCTCGCCGACATCGGCGTGTGGGACAGCGGGAATCCCGAGGTCGACGAGATGATCGACCAGGTGGTCGCGCCGTACGGAATCGAGTTCGAGCGCGGCCTGTTCCGGATCCCCTACGACCGCACCATCGGTCTGCTGGTGCGCGTCGACGGTCCCACCTCGGTGCCGGCGCCCGGGGGAGTGCAGGAGCCGGAGGGCATCTTCTCGTTCATCGGCGACAACCAGGCCAAGGGCGTGAGCGACGAGCCGGCGATCACGTTCCACGCCGGCGCCGAGTGGAGCGAGGAGCACTGGGAGGACGACACCGAGTCGCTGCAGGAGGCACTTCTCGCAGCAGCTGAGCCGTGGCTCGGTGGCGCGACCGTGCTCGAGGCACAGGTCAAGAAGTGGCGGTTCGCGATGCCGCGCGACGTCTGGCCCGACCCGTGCTGGACCACTGCCGACGGGACCGTCATCGTGGCCGGCGACGCCTTCGCCGGACCCCGGGTCGAGGGTGCGCACAACTCGGGGCTCGCAGCTGCGCACTCGATCGTCGGCTGACCCATCGCCCGATCGGTGAGGTCGACCCCGTCGAAGGACCCCTGACCGCATGACCTCCCACGACGAATCGCTCCCGGGGCACGACCTGGCCGGATCCTGCGTGTGCGGCTCGATCACGTGGCACGCCGCTGGCCCCGCCCGGCCCATCATCGAGTGCCACTGCCACCGCTGTCAGAAGATCACCGGAAACCACATGGCCGCAACGGCCGTCTCCGACGACCGCTTGTCGATCGAGGGCTCGACCCTGACCTGGTACTCGCCGGTCGACGATCCGAACGTCGCGTACGGCTTCTGTGGCCGCTGCGGGAGCAGTCTCTTCTACCGGAGCGGCGTCCGCGACGGCTCGAACGAGATCACGTCGATCTGCGTCGGGTCGATCGACGGTCCGTCGGGGCTCGAGGTGACCGAGGTGTGGTGGTCCGACCAGGCCGCTGACCATCACCGCCTGCCGTCGACCGCCGTCGTCTTCGAGACGGAGCCCGATCACCAGTCGTGCTGATCGGTCGACGATGACGATCGACTCTGGCCGTTCGGGGTGCAGCGCACGACCATCGGTGACATGGGTGCGTTCGCGAATCGGGTGCTCGTGTGGGTGCTGTCGTCGCCGCTGCGGCGACTCGCCGGCCGATCGCTGACGGCGATCCGGCTCATCGGCCGACGAACGGGTGCGACCCATGTGTTCCCCGTGCAGTACGCGGCTGACGGCGACCGGATCGTGATCGTGGCGGCGAACGCGTCCGACAAGACGTGGTGGCGCAACCTCGAGGACGGCGGCACCGCGGACCTGCTGCTCGACGGAGACTGGATCCCGCACCATCTGCGGGTCGTCCGGGGTGACGAGCGATCGCGCGCCTACACCGACTACCTGGCGCGGTTCCCGAAGCTCGCGGACCGGCTCGACGACTGTCAGGTCGTCGTGGCGGCTCGCACCTGACGGACCCTCACTCGTCGACGTCGACGCCGACGTCGAGGTCGGCGTCACCGGCCGTGAGCGTCGCCTCGGTGTCGGCGTACGCGCCGATCGATCCGCCGATCGGTGCGTCGTCGGGCCCGGGTTCGACGATCTCCGCGCCGCACGTGACGCTGACGACCTCCTGGGTCTCGAGGTCGACCGTCGTCGTGCTGTCGGGGCCGAATCGACGGAGGAAGTCGGAGAAGCTCGGGATGTCGATGTCGTTGCACTCGCGCTCGATCACCGGCGGGTAGGGGATCCGCCAGCCGGTCGCGAACACAGCGTCGCCGTCGTCGAGATCGACGATCGGTCCGAGCTGCACGGTGTTGCGCACCCCTCGCTCCTCGAGGGCGAACCACACCACGGCGTCTCCGAGCAGGTCGGCGAACACGACACACCCACCCGACACCGACGTGCGGGCGCAGTTCGTCTCGCCGGGGGTTCCGGGCGGAACCCTCATCGTCCGATCGCCATCGAGTCGGATGTCGGCGAACCCCACCGTGATCCCGTCGTCGCCGACCGCAAAATCGGCCGACGATTCGAAGTCGACGACCTCGGCGATCAGGTCGATCGAACGCTCGACGGTCGGTTCGACCCCGACGATCGAGCTCGACAGACCCTGTCGATCATCGGCGAAGGCGGCGACGAGGAGTGCGAGCGCCACGATGGCCGCGCACGTGGCGAGGAACCGGACCGAGAGAACCGCGCGCACCGGATCACGGTACCGAGCCCGGCCCGGCGCGGCTGGTCACGCGTCGAGTGCGGCAACCGCTCGCGGAGCGGCGAGCGCCGCCGCGGTGCCGATGCGATCGATGACGTCGTCGGTGTGCGCCAGACCGACGAAGATCGCCTCGTACGCACCCGGCGCCATCGCGACGCCCTCGTCGAGCATCGCTCGGAAGAACGCCGCGTACGCCGCCTCGTCGGTGGCCTTGGCGTCGTCGAAGTCGCGGACCGGGTCGGGAGCGTCGTCACCGCACACGATGCCGACGAGGGTGCCGACCACGGGGAAACGGGCGGCGAACCCCGCTCTCGCGCACGCGTCGGTCAGCACGGTCGACAGCCGAGTCGCACGATCGCGCAGCAGCTCGTAGACGTCGGGCGTGAGCCGGTCGAGCGCTGCGAGACCCGCCGCGGTGGCGAGCGGATTCCCGGAGAGTGTTCCGGCATGGAACACCGCACCGAGCGGTGACAGCGACTCCATCACCTCGGTGCGTCCACCGATCGCGCCGATGGGGAGGCCACCGCCGATCACCTTGCCGAAGCACGTGATGTCGGGGCGCACGCCCAGGACCTCCTGCGCTCCGCCGGGAGCGAGCCGGAACCCGGTGATCACCTCGTCGAGGATCAGGAGCGCGCCGACCCGGTCGCATTCGGCTCGCAGCCCCTCGAGGAACCCCTCGGCGGGCTCCACGACGCCCATGTTGGCCGCGACCGGCTCGACGATGACCGCCGCGACCTTCTCGTCGAGTTCGGGCACCCGGTTGTACGGGGCGACCATGGTCTCGGCCACGGCCGCCGACGGGACCCCGGCCGTGCCCGGCAGGCCGAGCGTGGCCACGCCGCTCCCCCCGGCGACGAGGAGTGCGTCGGTGGCGCCGTGGAAGTTCCCGGCGAAGGTCACGATGCGGTCGCGACCGGTGACGCCCCGAGCGAGCCGGATCGCCGTCGAGGTCGCTTCGGTACCGGAATTCATCAGGCGGACCCGTTCACAACTCGGCACGCGCTCGCGGATCGTCTCGGCCAGCTTCATCTCGCGCGGCGTCGGAGCCCCGTACGAGGTTCCGCCACCCGCCGCGCTCCGGACGGCCTCGGTGATCGCCGGGTGCGCGTGACCGAGGATGACGGCGCCGTAGCTCTGGACGAGGTCGATGTAGGTGGTGCCCTCGACGTCGGTGATCGTCGCCCCCTCGGCGCCCGCCACCACGTACGGATCTCCGCCGACCGCCCGGAACGCACGGATCGACGAGTTCACGCCGCCCGGGATCGCCTGCGTCGACCGGGCGAACATCTCGGCGTTCGACCGGAGCCCCGCGCCGACGCACACGGTCGGAGTGCAGCCGGCGGCGGCACACGGAACGGGATCACAGGGGGCGACGCCGGTGGCGGTCGGGGCGGGCGACGAGTCGGTCACGATCCGAGTCTGCCCGCTCGTGCCGTCGATGCCCGATTGTGCGTCGCGATCACCGTCACCGTCTCCGTCACCGGAACTCCCGCCGTCGCGCGGTCGAGTCGCGCGTACCGTTCGGCCATGGCTGCGCCGACGACGCCACTGCCCGACATCGATGTCCCCGCAGCGTCGGAACGAGACATGCTCGAGAGCTTCCTCACGTATGTCCGCGTGGTGTTCGTGCGCAAGGCAGAGGGCATCACCGACGAGGACGCCCGCCGACCTGGTCGCCGACCGGTCACGGACGGAACGCCACAGCCTCCGGTGGATCTACGTCCATCTGATCGAGGAGTATGCCCGGCACCTCGGGCACGCCGACCTGATCCGCCAGGCGATCGACGGCGCGGTCGAGGACTGATGGCACCCTGACGGCCGACGACGCCGTCGTCGCAGTCTCGACGGAGGACGATCGACATGACCACCAACTCGTGGAACACCCGACAGGCCGGGCGTGGCGACACGCCGGCGATCGTGCGACTGCTCGAACGCGCACGATCGGACGGCGAGGTTCCGTTCGAGCTGGCCGACCTCGTCACCGAACTCGCATCGGGTGAACACAACGTCGTCGCCGTGGTGGGCGACCGGGTCGTCGCCACGCTCCTGGCACGTCTCGACGACGACACGGGCCGCATCACGGCGATGGCCATCGATCCGTCGTGGCGTCATCACGGAATCGGGTCGGCGCTGATCGAGAAGGCGGAGGCCTCGCTGCTGCTCGGTGGGGCTCGCAGGATCGTCGCGCTCCTCACCGAGGACCAGGTCGGCGCGGAGGCGCTCCGGAATCGCGGATTCACCGCGACACGCGGGCTCGTGCGGTACGAGAAGGACGAGCCGATGCAGCTCACCTCCTACTCGATCCTCGAGTCGTGGGGCGGCGAGCTCGTCGCTCCCTCGCTCTGGGAGCGGTTCTCCGGACTCCGGCGCGAGCGCGACGTCGTCGAGGAACGCCTGCTCGCACCCCTTCTCCAGCCCGAACTCGCCGATCAGTTCGGCGTCGTCGCTCCCACGGCCATGCTGCTGTTCGGCCCGCCGGGCACCGGCAAGACGTCGTTCGCGTAGGCCGTCGCCGGTCGGTTCGGGTGGCCGTTCGTCGAGCTGCTGCCGTCGAAGCTCGGTGCGCAGGGCACGGCCATGATGGCCGACG